>CACXFM010000063.1 GCA_902766955.1 uncultured Lachnospiraceae bacterium
CGGCCCGACGGAACGCCCGCCGAGCACAAACCCGTTCACGTCCGTGGCGTTCTTTCTGCAATATAAACCGATTCCGATCATGAGACCGAAAAATGCAACCAGAAGAATAATCTTGATAGCCATAACAGTAAAATCCCCTTTTCTTTCACACTTGGCCGCGTTGATGCTTTAGCCTGTTACAGTTTAACGCATTGATGTGCTGCAGTCAAGAAAAAAGAGCCTCTTTTCGGCTCTTTCTGTTCTCTGCTTCCGGCAGGCAGCGTATATACCTGTTTACTGATTTCCGTCCTCGCTGTTCAGGAAAGCCATGATCTCGTCATACCCCTTATCACCCTTATAGAGCTGCTCATACATGGCATCTTCTGTTTCTGATTCATTCTGAAGACGCTTCAGTTCCTCCAGCGCCTCTTCGTACTTCGCCTTCGTCTGCTCCACCTTCAGCTGGGCTTTTGCAATTTTGTCATCATAAGATGATTTTTTGTTCGGCATATCTTCACCTCTTCATTTTCATGCTTACTGTTACTCTGATCAGTCAGAACGGCAGCTGCCTCAAAGTAGCTGCCGTTTACAGTATAGCATAACATCTCTGTCACAACCACAGGAGAAGCGCTTTGCACCTTCAAAAATCATTCCCTGATTGTGGAAGCCGGATCCTCAAGCCCGGCGCCTCCTCTGGCCGCGCTGACCATATCCAGATCATCATCACTGAGGAGCTGCGGCGCCTGCACTTTTCTGATGCTTGTGATTTTTGCTGAAGCGGATTCTTCGTTCGCAAAAAGCTTCTTTGCAAGCTTCTCCTTAAAATTGCTCTCCGCGGAAAAGTCTGCTTTTCTAAATAATCTTTCTATATCCATCATTTCCTTCACCTCTTGTTTGTCATAAAATAAGTAATTTCTATCGCTTTGATTATTTATACGCAGCTTTTCTCATGTGTCCACGGTCATTTCATTCTTTATCCAACCGCTGTCTTTCCACAAGTTCCGCAAAGTACGCATTCTTTTCGATCAGTTCTTCGTAAGTCCCGTCACCTGCAATTTTGCCGTCTTTCATCACAAGGATTCTCGAACAATTGCGGATCGTGGACAGTCTGTGCGCAATCACGATTCGCGTACAGGCCAGCCGGTCGAGCGCATCTGAAATTTTCTTCTGCGTAATATTGTCCAGTGCCGACGTCGCCTCATCAAAAATCAGGATTTTGGGTTTCGCGGCAACAGCTCTGGCAATCAGGATCCTCTGCTTCTGGCCGCCCGAAATGCCTCCTCCGTTTTCGGAGATCATCGTGAACATACCCATGGGCATCTCACGGATCTCTTCGGAAATGCCGGCGAGCTCCGCCGCTTCCCATGCATCCTGCAGCTTCAGCCACGGCGCCGACAATGTGATATTCTGGAAAATATCACCCATCATCAGCTTTCCGTCCTGCATGACGCTGCCGATGTTTCTTCTCAGGGTAACCGGGTCCAGACTGTTCAGATCATGGTGGTCATAATACACGGCACCCCTCGAGGGCTTCTCGAAGCCCAGCATCAGTCTGATCAGCGTCGATTTTCCGCAGCCTGTTTCTCCGACAATCGCCACATAATCCCCTTTCTGGATGGACAGAGAGAGATCATCGAGAATCATCGGGCTGTCGTCGGTATAGCGGAAGGAGACATTGCTGACATCAATCCGGCCGGAAATCGACGTCACCAGCATCTTATTCTCCTGTGTCTCGCACTCCGCTTCCAGGATGGGCCTGACCATCTCTACCATCGGCTTAATGGACGCGATGGTCACCGTCAGATCCGTCAGTGCGGAAAATGCCCCGGACACCTGTCCGTAAGCCACCATAAAGGCCATGTACTCGGAAGCGGATAATCCTGCCCGGATCGCCGTGAGATAAATCACGATTGTACCGGCCATCGTCACGGCGGTGCTCAGCACACCATTCAGCTTCAGAAAGAGCGGAGGATCTGTCGAAAGCTTCGTCTCTTCCGCATATAACCCGGCCCATCTGGCAAACGCCCGCTTTTCCGCCCCGGCATTTTTGATTTTCTGTATGCCGGAGATCATGGCATATGTCATGCCGCTTTCCTTGGACATCAGTTCCATTTTTCTGCGCGACACGCGGATCTGCACCAGGGAGGCTGTCACTGACAGCAGGCAGGACGCCGCCACAATGATCAGGGCCGGGATCGCAAGAATCGGAGCCATGGAATAAATCTTTCCTATGTAGGCAAGCGAAAACACCAGCGAGACTCCGGTCGTCAGAATCAGGGACAAAAGCGTGGAACTCAGCTGCCGGATATATGCCAGCCTCTGCATCAGTTCGCCGGAACTGAAGTTTTTGAAAAACGATGCCGGAAGTGACAGTATCCTCATCATTCCCGCCGATTCCACGTAAATTCCCGATTTCGAGTCGATCCTCCTGTTATAGACATCCTTGAGCGCATAGAAAATAAAAGAAGCAAGGGCCGTGCTGATCATGAAAACCGCCATGGCAGCCAGAATATCGCTCCGCCCGGAGCGGAAGACCCTGCCGGTCAGCGTTTCGTACAGGTCTGTCAGAAGCAGTCCTGCAGCCGTTACGCCCGCACCCGCCAGAACCATCATCAGAATATCCATGACGGACAGACACCTGAACACATACTTGTACAGATCCCAGATTTTGATCGATCCCCTGTCAAACGGATGATAAAAACAGATCGCCTCGCTCTTCAGCGCTTCCTGGGTCTTTCTGTTCACCCGCACGCGCTGTCCGCTCGAGTAATCCATATATGAATATCTTCCGAAGATATCCGGTATCAGCGCAACCGCATGGCCGTCTCCGGACTCAAAGCCCAGCATGGGTCCGGACGCATCCTTATACCATCCCGGCTGCAGCTCCACATCGCGGAACATGATTCCGGCAGGGCGCAGGCGGTACTCGAGCTCCGTGTAAAAAGACATGTCTTTTGTCACGTCGTCTTCACCCGCGACCGACGCATGATAATACTGCAGGATCTCATTGATCGCATTTTCTATAATTTCTTTTTCATTATTGCTGGACCCGCCAAAGTGCGAGCCCGTCACGGCATCGGCCATCCTGATACAGGAATTGCGCAGCAGCTCATCATCGCTCAGTTTTCTCTGCCGTAACTGTTCATCAGCCCAGGGCATATGCACCTCCGTCTTCCGCATCCTTTGCAGACAGACTCATCCTTCCCGTCGTTGTCTTATTCATTCGTCACAAGCTCCGCATAGTAGCCGTTATTCCGCATCAGCTCCTCATGGGTTCCGCGCTCCACCACATGGCCGTGATCGAGAACAATGATCTCGTCGCAGTCTCTGATCGTCGACAGCCTGTGGGCAATCATGACACAGGTGATGCCGCGCTCATGAATAGACTTCATGACATTATATTCGGTCCTGGCATCGAGAGCCGAGGTCGCTTCATCGAGAATCACGATCGTGGGATCCTGCGCCAGCACTCTGGCGATTTCAAGACGCTGCCGCTGGCCGCCGGAGAAATCCCTGCCGCCCTCGTGCAGCCTGTACTGATACCCGCCCTTGCGCTTCATGATTTCTTCGTGAATCTGGGCGTCTCTCGCGGCGAGTATGACGGCAAAGTCCTCGATTGTCTCATCCCACATCCGTATATTGTTGGCAATCGTGTCTTCAAACAGAGTGATTTCCTGATCCACGACTGCCACCGAGCTTGTAAACACGGTCCTGTCTATCTCATTAGCCGGTTTTCCGTCGAACAGGATCTCCCCTTCCCAGGGCTGGCAGAGATTGGTCAGGAGTTTCGCGAGCGTCGATTTTCCGCAGCCGGAAGCTCCGACAAACGCGACTCTCCTGCCCGGTTCAAGCTTCAGGTTAAAATGCTCGATCAGCGGGGCATTGAGGGGCGAATAGCCAAACGTCACATCCCGCATCTCGATGGAACCGCCCAGACGCACGCCTTCCGTGGTCAGGTTTTCGGACACGAAACAGGGATCCTCCGGATACTCCATCACATCTTCGATCCTCTCCATATCCGTGCGCATCACCTGCATGGACTGGATGGAACTGACCATGTCGGCTACCGGGCTCAGGAAGCTGTCCAGATAGCTTCTGAAGGCCAGAATCATACCGAATGTGAACTGGCCGTTCATGCACAGCCAGACTCCGATTATCGGGATCAGAACCGAAGAAACAGAAGAAACCAGCATGGGGATTCTGATCAGGAAAAGATTGTCCTGCTGGAATTTCTTGTCCAGCGCCTGCACGTTGGCCTGATAACCTGACCATTTCCGGAAGAATCCGTTCTCGGATCCGCTGGCTTTTATGGTCTCGATCATATCGATGCCGGCAACCGCAAGCCCGCTCATATTGGCCCTGTCGGCCATCTGGATTCTGGTCACGTTGACCTGGCGCATGGCCACGATCTGCGATACGATCAGATCAATCGCGATGGACGCCACACCGATGAGGGTCAGCATCACACTGTTTCTCAGCATGACGACGAGATAAAAGACCATGGTCAGCGTATTCAGCGCGAGCGGAGCAACCTTGTTGACCAGGGAGGACGCAACCGTCGTATTTGAAGACGCCCTCAGCTGAATATCGCCGGCCATCCGCTGTGTAAAAAATTCAAGCGGCAGCCGCAGCACCTTCCACATGAAGGAAGCGCCGCCCACAACCATAAGCTTGCCGTTGATCCGCAGGCTGTAAATCGTATTCAGCCACATGACCAGCAGCTGGAGCACACAGAAAACAGACAGAATGACCACGAATGGCGTAAGCCACGCATCATTCTGCCCGGACAGCAGGCGGTCTATGAAAATTCTGGAAAATACGGGACTGATAATCCCGAACAGAGCTCCGATCGCCGAAGTCAGGGCGACAAACACCACCGCCGACGCAGCGCCTTTGAGCCGCTTTGCCGCAAAATCGACGATCGTCCGTTTTTTCCCGCCCGTCTCAAAGGCTTCTGTCGGTTCAAACATCAGCACGATGCCCGTGAAGGACGTGTTGAACTCCTTTTCAGACACCGTGACGGCTCCCCTCGCGGGATCGTTCAGCAGCGCCTTTGTGCCCTTAAAGCCTCTTAAGACCACGAAATGGTCCATATTCCAGTGGATAATGCACGGAAACTGCCCCATTTCTCTCAGGGATTCGGGCTCCATCCGGTAGCCGTCCGCCTGAAGGCCGTAGGCTCTGGCTGCCTTCAGAACGTTCCTGGCATTCGAACCGTCTCTGGAGACGCCGCATTCTTTTCTGACTTTTTCAAGCGGAACCCATCTGTCATAATACGCAAGGATCATTGTCAGGCATGCGGCGCCGCATTCGAGCGCCTCCAGCTGCATGACAAAGGGAACCTTCGCCACCGCATTTTTGACGGGCTGTTTAATTGTCTGCTGTTTCATATTATCAGATCACCTTTGCTTTCAGTTGAGCAGGAATGAAGCAGGCTTCTCACTCTTGATGACAATGACGGCCTCATATGTCCCGTCATCTGTCTGAATGTCCGCATTTGCTTCATAGACCCAGTCCCCGGAATCGAATTGGCCGATGTACTTCGCATACTCTCCGAGGCTGTCCTTCACCTGAACCGGTTCAGGCGATATGCTTTTGATCTCTGCGTCTTTTCTGCCGATGGTGACGGTCATGCCGGGACGGACCGCGGCAATATCCTTCTCAGCCACATACAGAACCGCCTTCCCTTCTTTGACGATCGCCGCCGTTTTCACCGTCGTCTCCAGAGTTCCCGCAAATCCCCAGATCACGGCTCCCGCAAGCATCAGGACTACCGCAACCAGGATCATCCAGATCCCCGGATGGATGATTTTGATATACTCGTTCAATTTGTCCGGGGTCGAGATTTTCTCTATGCTTTCTTTTCGAAATAAAGGCTGTTCCACGTTATCTGTCCTCCCTTTTCTTCGGGATACGAATCAGGGCCATCCGTCCGGCCCGTTTCCCGTACTATCATAATATCTTATCTTTTTTTTGACGGCAACCGCCACAGGAACAAAGAGCGGGGACAGACAGCCGCTTTTGATAAAAAACCGCCTGTCTGTCCCCGCCGGATCTGTTATGCCATGTTTTCAGCCCGCCTTTTCACGAGAGAAGGTCAACGATATCGATATTGCCCGCCAGCTTCCTGCATTTTGCCAGAAGCCTTCTGTAGCGTTCGCTCACAGCCTTCGCATTGATCCCGTACATTCTCCCGATGTCTTCATTTTTCATATCCTGTCCGTACCGGAGACTCAGAAACTCTCTCTCATCCGGCGACAGCTTGTCAAGAATCCGCTTCACTTCCGCATTAACGGGATCCTGCAGGACCTCATACGTATCATCCGTCGAGATCTCCGGTGCATCATCCAGATCGACGGTTTCCGCCCGTCCGTTCTTTCTGTAAAAATCAACCAGTGTATTCCTCGCGATTGTGCAGAGCCAGGTTCTGGCCGAAGCCAGTGCCGGATCGAAGCCGTCATAATGCGTATAGGCTTTCATAAATACATCCGATACAATATCCTCCGTATTCTGGCGGTGCAGCACCTGCATGTAAATATAGTTGTAAACATATGAATAGTTCTGATCGTAAATGTCTTCAAACTTCTGTTTTGTTCCCGTCATGGATCAAACATCTCCCCGTTTTTCAATCCGCTTTCCCTTCCATATAGGGTTTATTATACTACATGAACTGCCATAAATGCGACATAAAATATTCTGTCATTTTATCCGTCCCGCCGCTTAAGACTGCGAATGGCCGGCCCGTAAAGCCTCTCCCGCACGGCTCCGGGCATATTGTCTTTTTCCCAAGATTATGTATAATGAAAGTATAGGAAGCACAAGATATTGTAGCGTCACGCGTGCGGAAAAAGCTCCCGCATAACGCTGCGCCCCACATAAAACTCCGAAAGATCAGAGGGCTCTTATGTATATTTATAACGAATATCTGGATGGAAATATGGCTGTCGAAGACCCTTTCATGTGTGTGATGAAGCGCTCCGGCGAACGGGTTCCCTTCGACAGGGAAAAAATACGCGATGCGATTAACCGGGCAAACAATGCGGAAGGCATCATAAGTGAGCGCCTGACCGAGAGACAGATCGACGAAATCACAAGGGGAATCGAGATCGATGCCGCCAATGCCGGCCGGGATCTCTCCGTCGAAGAAATCCAGGACAAGGTGGAAGATGCCCTGATGGGAAGCGGCAAACCCAAGGTGGCCCGCCTCTATATCACATACCGCTACAAGCGGAATGAGATGCGCAAAATGAACACCATCGACCAGAAGATCGCCGGCGTGGTGGAGCGGGACAACGAGGAAGTCCGTCAGGAAAACAGCAACAAAAATCCGACAGTCCTCTCAGTGCAGAGAGATTACATGGCCGGAGAATGGAGCCGCTACTATACCGGACGTTATCTTCTCCCCCCGGATATCGTGGAAGCTCACAGAGAAGGCATTATTCATTTCCACGATGCTGACTATTTCGCGCAGCATATGCACAACTGCTGCCTGGTCAATCTTGAGGACATGCTCCAGAACGGCACCTGTATTTCCGGGACGCATATCGACAAACCCCGCAGCTTCTCGACGGCCTGTACGGTCGCATCCCAGATTGTGGCACAGGTCGCCTCCAGCCAGTACGGCGGGCAGACGATCACGCTCTCCCATCTGGCGCCCTTCGTAGACATATCGAGAAAAAAGATTGCCGGCCGCCTGAAAAAAGAACTGTCTGAAGCGGGTGTGAATCTGGAAGGACCGAAATTTGACAGTCTCGTGGAAAAAGAAGTCCTCAAAGAAGTGGAATCCGGCTGTCAGACCATCCAGTACCAGCTGATCACACTGCAGTCCACAAACGGACAGGCTCCGTTTGTCACGCTCTTCATGTATCTGCACGAGGTGCCGGAGGGGCGCCTGCGGGATGATCTTGCGCTGGTCATTGAAGTGACGCTCCGCCAGCGCATACTGGGCGTAAAAGACCGGACCGGGGTCTATATCACCCCCGCGTTCCCCAAGCTGATCTACGTCCTGCAGGAGGACAACATCAGACCGGGCACGCCTTATTATTATCTGACGGAACTGGCCGCGCAGTGCACGGCAAAGCGGATGGTGCCCGACTACATCTCCGAGAAAAAAGCCCGGGAACTCAAAGGCGATGTATATCCCTGTATGGGATGCAGGAGCTTTCTCACTCCCGACCGCTTCACGGACAGCGGGGCCGGAAATATCTCCCGGGCTCTCGACTACGAGCCGGGCATACACCGCTATTACGGGCGCTTCAACCAGGGCGTCGTGACACTGAATCTGGCGGATGTCGCCTGCTCTTCCGGCAGGGATGAGACGAAATTCCGGGAACTTCTTGCCGAACGGCTGGAACTCTGCCACAGGGCCCTCCGCATCCGGCATGAGCGCCTGCTCGGAACACCGTCAGATGTCGCTCCCGTCCTGTGGCAGGACGGCGCTCTGGCACGGCTCGAACCGGGAGAGCCGATCGACAGTCTGCTCTACGGCGGATACTCCACGATCTCCCTCGGCTATGCGGGACTTGCGGAATGCGTCTTCTATATGAAGGGCGTCTCTCACACAACCGACGAAGGCAAAGCGTTCGGGCTTCAGGTTATGCAGGCCATGAACGACGCCTGCATGAAATGGAAAAAAGAGGAGAACATAGACTATTCCGTCTACGGAACTCCTCTCGAAAGTACGACTTACAAATTTGCCCGCTGTCTGCAGAAGCGCTTCGGAAAGATCAAAGGGGTCACCGACCGGAACTATATCACAAACAGCTATCACATCCATGTCACGGAGGAAATCGACGCGTTTTCCAAACTTTCGATGGAAGCCGAATTCCAGCGGCTCAGTCCGGGCGGCGCCATCAGCTATGTCGAAGTTCCGAACATGCAGAACAATATACCGGCCGTAATCCGTGTCATGCAGCATATCTATGAAACGATTCTGTACGCTGAGCTGAACACAAAGAGCGATTACTGCGATGTATGCGGATACGACGGCGAAATCCGGGTCATAAAAGACAGCTCCGGCATGCTGGTCTGGGAATGCCCCCAGTGCGGAAACCGCGACCAGACATTGATGCATGTGGCCAGGCGCACCTGCGGCTATATCGGAACGCAGTACTGGAATCAGGGGCGCACCGCCGAAATCGCGGACCGCGTCCTTCACCTGTAAACAACCTTCAGAGCACGGCACCTGAATCGCTCAGAAGCGTTTCCAGATCAGTCCCCTGCAGCTTCTTCAGGAGCCGTGCCGTCAGTCTGCGGTCACGGAAGCCGCTGTCAAGTCCTGTCAGCGCCCTGCCGTCCCTGAGTTCGACGGCAGCCTTCAGGACCGTCCGCAGATCATAGGGGCCGTTCCACACTTCCGGGATGCCCCTGTCTGTCCCAAGCAGCCCGTAGACGGCCTCCATGGCGGTTCTGACCGCATACTCACAGGTCATCGCGGCATCTCCGGCCGTCTCGGCAAACTGTCCTATAAAAGCGAAGTTCACGGCACCTTCCGGCACAACGGCCGGGCGGTCGCCGTCTTCTCTCGGCATAAGGGGAGAAAACGCATACGGCATCATAACCGGCACCGAGCTGACCCCCTTATCTGCCAGTTCCTCGATCTCATCCACGGGCACTCCGATCTGATACAGCCATTCCGCGCAGATTTCCCTGCCCTGGCAGTCTCTCATGGACCTGCCCTCATAATTTCCGGGCCTGTCACAGTATCTCGCCGTGATCCAGATGACAACCGTGCCGGGCTTCTGGTTTTCAAAGTACGGCTGCCGCCCCACGCTCCAGCTCATTCCCCAGCCGGAATCGCGGCACATGACAGGTCCCCCGGACACGACTTTGCCGGAGAACGTATCCCTCTTACAGATTCTTTTAATATATGAAATCACCCTGCTGTCGGAGGTTGTCAGCGTCGCGCTCATTCTGGCTGTCTGCTCGGGAGCGGAGCAGAATACATCCGGATTTCCGAAGGATTTGTCCTGCTCGGCTATCCTGCGCCAGAGTTCCCAGCCTCCCCCGGCCCTCAGCTCCGTGTTAAACGGCGCCGGCTTATACTGCGACCCCATCGTGGAGTTTTCGGTCATTCCACCGGGCGTAATAAAGACCATGTCATCCGGAGTCAGATCAATGCAGTCTTCTTCCCCGAACCGGACATAGTCGATCCTGGTCGCCCGCTTTTTCCGGAGAGCCGTATCAAATGCCACATTCGTCACACTGATTTCATATTCAAACTGCACACCGTGTGCCTCCAGATAGTTTATCAGGGGCCGGATAATGCTCTCGTATTCGTTATATCTTCCGAACAGAGCCCCTCTGAACGAGGGCATATCGCCAAGGAGATGCAGAATCCTCTTCAGCTTCCGCTTCAGTTCGAGTGCGCCGTGATCGGGACTGAATCCGTACAGCGTCTGTATATAGAGCCAGAAATTCGTAAAAAACAGATCATGCGGCAGCGCCTCGCTGATCTTTCTGCCCCCAAGTTCCTGATCCGGAGTCACCAGGAAACGGATGACTGCCGCCGATTCGGCATCCGACAAGTCAAAATGACCTTCCAGCCGGGCGTCCTGCCCGCACTTTTCGGTCACGGGACAGATGGAATAGTTCGGATCGCGCCGGCTCAGCCACCAGATTTCATCCAGTACGCTCGCATCCTTCTCCCCCGGGGACGGGACCGATCTCAGCAGATCCCACAGGCATTCGTCGTGGGGATCCAGTATGCGGTTTCCCCGCGACACAAAGCCGTTCTCCTCAAACTCATATCCGTCCAGTGCGCCTCCCGCAATCGGATTCTTCTCCAGAATATGAATCCCGGAACCGTCAGCTCCCGCATCCCTTATCAGAAAGCACGCTGCAGACAGACCGGCCAGTCCGCTCCCGATGATATAGAAATGTTTCTTCTCTGCCCCCGGCACCGCCAGCGGCCTCGCAAAAGCTTCCAGATTTCCACCGGAATAATACATGCAGATTCCTCCATCATAGATCCGTATTCATGCCTTCAGAGAATGCCCGTCATGCTGATCCTCTGATGAGAGGTATTATAGCAGATATTTCATTCATTGACTTCTCTTTTCATTTTTACTATTCTTAAAACCAGCTCGAGCCACCGGAACATGACGGCGGGGAAAGGGGACGGCATGCCGAAAAAAACAGGAAAAAACACGAAGGCCAGAATCGTTCAGGCTGCCTGGAAGCTGTTTTATGACCAGGGATATGAGGACACGACCGTCGAAGACATCCTGGCGGAATCACACACTTCCAGAGGATCCTTCTACCATTATTTCGAGAGCAAGGACGCCCTGCTGAGCTCGCTGTCCATGGTCTTCGACGAAAAATACGAAGAGCTCTCTCAGATTACGGACTCGGACCAGCATGCCTGCGATCTGCTGCTGTATCTGAACCGCGAGCTTTTCTCCATGATTGAAAACCAGGTCTCGCTCGAACTTCTGGCCCGTCTGCTCTCCTCCCAGCTGATTATTCACGGGGAGCGGCACCTGCTGGACAGAAACCGGACCTACTTCCGCCTGCTTCACCAGATTATCAAAAAGGGGCAGGAACGCGGAGAAATCAGCGACGCTTTCAGTACAACCGAAATCGTATCCGCCTATGCCATGTTTGAACGGGCTCTCATGTATGACTGGTGTCTCAATAACGGGAGCTATTCTCTCTCCAAGTATGCCTCCACCATGATGCCGCTTCTCCTCTCAGGCTACCGGATCGGCTGAGTTTTCATTAAAATGCATGTGTTTGTATAACAGGCCGTACGTCATCCGTTCGTCCTGTTTTCCTTTTATTTTCAAGCAGAATCATCTTATCGCAAGATTGCATTCTATACATTTGTACAGACTTTGTTCTATATTTACGTCAACTCTGATTTCTGTTATAATGCTCACTGTTGAAATTAAAAGTGTGAGGTATTTTTATGAACACAGCTGAAATTGTCATTTTTGTTATCTATCTTCTCACGATGCTGGGTATCGGCGTCTACTTTTTCTTCAGAACCCGGGACGGCGGTGAGAAGACCTATTTCCTGGGCGGCCGTCAGATGGGGCCGTGGGTATCGGCACTCTCCGCCGGCGCCTCTGATATGAGCGCCTGGGTTCTCATGGGTCTGCCCGCTTCCATCTATGCACTCGGCCTCGGACAGATCTGGATCGGTGTCGGTCTGGCCATCGGCTATACGGTCAGCTGGCTGGTTGAAGCTCCGAGACTCCGCCGCTTCTCCATCGCTGCAAACGATTCGATCACGATCCCGCAGTATCTGACCAATCGTTTTCTCGCGGCCTCTCATTCGCTTCAGGTGATCTGCGCGGTCATCTTCCTGTTCGCGTATACGATCTACGCCGCCTCCAGTATCAAGGCCTGCGGCACACTGTTCAACACCGTCATCGGTATGAACGCCACGGCAGCCATGTATCTCGCTGCCGCGATCATCATCAGCTATACGTTCCTCGGCGGCTTCTCGGCTGTCTGCTGGACCGATTTCTTCCAGGGCATGCTGATGCTGGGAGCACTCCTCATCGCCCCCATCTTCGCCGCCTCTCTGCTGAAAGATACCGCCGGTGCGGCAGCCCTGATTACTTCGGAAACACCTCACTTCTTCCAGCCGTTTGCGAGCTGGCAGGATATTGTTTCCGGACTCGGATGGGGCCTCGGGTATTTCGGCATGCCCCACATCATCATTCGCTTTATGTCTCTGGAATCACAGAAATCGCTGAAGAAATCCGCCCGCATCGGAATCACATGGACGGTTCTGATTCTGCTCTTTGCAGTTCTGGCGGGCATCATCGGCCGCATGTATCTCGGCTATGACGAGAACATCAATGCCAATTCGCTGGTTTTCATCACCATGGTCCGCAGGATCTTCCCGCCCGTTATGTCCGGCATCCTGCTCTCCGCGATTCTGGCAGCCTCCATGTCAACAGCTGACAGCCAGCTGCTGGCTGCAGCTTCCGCATTCGCGAGCGACGTCTATAAGCCGATCATCCGCAAGGACAAAGCGACAGATAAGGAAATGCTGTGGGCAGGCCGTTTCGTGGTGCTCGCCATCTCCGTGGTTGCACTCTTAATTGCGTCAAATCCGAACGCCGGCTCGATCATGAGCCTCGTCTCCAATGCATGGGGCGTCTTCGGAGCCGCATTTGGTCCGGTCATCATGCTGAGTCTCTTCTGGAAACGTCTGACATTCAGCGGAGCCGTGGCAGGGATCGTCGCGGGTGCAGCAGTCGATATCTGCTGGCTGGCCTTCCTCTCCGGAACCGGTGTCTATGAAATCATTCCCGGTTTCGCGGTCGGACTGATCGTCGCTGTTGTGGTTTCGCTTGCGTCGCCGGCTCCGTCGAAGGCCGTTGAGGATCTCTTTGACAAGTCCGTCGCCTATAAGGAATAAAGCAGGCAGGAATACTGCAGTTCTGTCTCGTGCCAGAAAACCGCTCCCTTATGCTCAGGGTTCGGACGGCAAGAATGACTAAATCCCGGGGCAAAACAGCCTAAATGCTCAGAAAAAATCTTTAACTCGCATCACACTTATGAAAAGGACCCTGCTTGTGAGCTCAGACAGTAAAGATTTTTTCTGAAACGGCTGTTTTGCCCCGGGAAGTCATTCTAAGCCGTCCTCAATTCGCATAAGGGAGCGGTTTCCCGCACTCAGGCACCTGCGGGATGAAAGTTTTTCCTTGTTATATCCTGAAAATACGGACGCAGCTTACTCCTTCCCGGAATTGCATCCGTAACCAGGCTTAGCTTCTTACTGCTTTTCTCCTGAATTTACGGACGCAGCTTAGGCCTTCCCGGAATTGCATCCGTAATCTGGCTTAGCTTCTCTGGAAGCACAAATTGAAATTCATTTACCTGCGGTTTTTGACAGACTGCAGCTCCCGTGAGGCGGAGTCCTTTTCCGCAGCATTTTCGAGCGGTTCCAGGGACATTGGAGATCGCGCCCTAGTAAAACCTGAGAACGAAGGGGCTCGCATCCTTGCGAGACCCGAAAGTGAACTGGTTGCACTTGGGCGGGAGCTCCAATGCCCGTTGCGAGTGCGGAGGAAAAGGACTCCGCCGGAAGGGAGCGTCCGTTGTCTATAAGCTCCATTGCCGGAAGGGAGAGTCTGCAGTCCAAAGAGAATGCACGATACAGATTCATGACAAAAAATATACAGCTGCCGCATCTTTTGGGTGCAGCAGCTGTTTTTTTATGATCCGTTATAAACGATGATGAAATCAGAACTTGCCGGCCTTCGCAGCTTCTTCAATGGAAACCGCAGTAGAAACCGTCATACCGACCATCGGGTTGTTGCCTGCGCCGATCAGACCCATCATCTCGACGTGAGCCGGAACAGATGAGGATCCTGCAAACTGAGCGTCGCTGTGCATACGGCCCATTGTATCCGTCATGCCGTAGGAAGCCGGGCCTGCAGCCATGTTGTCCGGATGCAGTGTACGGCCTGTGCCGCCGCCGGATGCAACCGAGAAGTACTTCTTGCCGGCCTCAACGCGCTCTTTCTTGTATGTGCCGGCTACCGGATGCTGGAATCTGGTCGGGTTGGTGGAGTTGCCGGTGATGGAGACATCGACGTTCTCTTTCCACATGATGGCAACACCTTCCTGGACATCGTTGGCGCCGTAGCAGTTAACCTTGGCGCGCGGTGATTCCGGATCCTTGGAGTAGCACTTTCTGAAGACTTCTTCTACTTCGCCCGTGAAGTAGTTGAACTTTGTCTCTACATATGTGAATCCGTTGATACGGGAGATGATCTGAGCAGCATCCTTGCCGAGGCCGTTCAGGATGACGCGCAGCGGCTTCTGGCGGACTTTGTTGGCCTTCTCGGCGATACCGATAGCGCCTTCAGCAGCAGCGAAGGACTCATGGCCGGCCAGGAATCCGAAGCACTCCGTATCCTCTTCCAGAAGCATCTTGCCCAGATTGCCGTGGCCGAGACCGACCTTGCGGCGGTCCGCTACGGAACCGGGGATGCAGAATGCCTGAAGGCCGATACCGATCGCTGCAGCAGCTTCGGAAGCCTTGCGGCAGTTCTTCTTGATGGCGATGGCAGCGCCTACCGTATAGGCCCACTTTGCATTTTCAAAGCAGATCGGCTGAATGCCTTCAATCAGTTTGTAGACGTCCAGACCGGCCGCTTCCGTGATCTCTTTACATTCTTCGATGGAAGAGATGCCATACTCCTTAAGTACAGCAAGAATCTGAGGCTCTCTTCTTTCATAAGATTCAAATAATGCCATAGTTCCGTTCCTCCTCTTCCTTACTCATGTCTCGGATCAATCAGACGCACCGCGTCGGCAACTCTGCCGTACTGGCCGGATGCCTTTTCCAGTGCCACACCTGCATCTTCACCGGCTTTGATGAAATCCATCATTTTGCCGAAGTTTACATACTTGTAGCCGATGATCTCATCATTTTCATCAAGGGCAATTTTGGTAATGTATCCGTCAGTAAGTTCGAGATAACGGGGACCCTTTGCCACCGTGCCGTATGTCGTACCGACCATGGAACGTGTTCCCTTGCCAAGGTCCTCAAGACCGGCGCCGATCTGAAGTCCGTCTTCGGAGAAGGCACTCTGAGTTCTGCCGTAGACGATCTGCAGGAACAGTTCTCTCATGGCTGTATTGATCGCATCGCATACGAGGTCTGTATTCAGAGCTTCAAGGATCGTAAGTCCGGGAAGGATTTCCGCTGCCATGGCTGCGGAATGCGTCATGCCGGAACATCCAAGCGTCTCAACGAGAGCTTCCTGGATCACTCCGTCCTTTACGTTCAGGGAAAGCTTGCAGCATCCCTGCTGAGGAGCACACCAGCCGATACCGTGAGTATAGCCGGAAATATCCTCAATCTTCTTCGCCTGGACCCACTTCGCTTCTTCAGGAATCGGAGCAGCACCGTGATGCACTCCCTGTGTAACAGGGCACATATTCTTAACTTCTGTTGAATAAATCATAGGATCCTCCTTATTTATTCTGTTTTACAGGCAAAATAAACCTTATTAATTCTATCATACCAGGCGTTGATAAACAAGCGACCGCCTGTCTTTTCACCTACATTTTCCCTGAGGAGAAATTCAGTCCTCACTGTCAAAGATGGCTTTGGTCTGCAGAAGGCTGCCGTAGTTCTCTTTCCATTTTCTGTGGGGCTCGCAGGCATCATATTCCTCCAGCGCCGTCCGGTCCATGTCGATGACGATCATCAGATCATACCGGTTTGCCCTGTCCACGCAGCAGGTCTTTACGGTCACATCATGAATGCCCGGTATGGCAAGCGTTTCCCTGAAAAGCTCTTCCACCGGTCCTTTCAGCGATTCTCTGGTGCCGGCGTCCTTCAGTTTTGCAAGAATGAAGTGTTTCATAATTCTCCTTTCCGTCAATCCGCATATGCCGGTTGCCTGTACCGGCCGCTTTATGATAATGTATTCCTAAATGCCGGATCTGTCACGATCCGGAAAAAACAGAGGGTTTGTATGAAAAAAAATCTCAGAGAATATATCATCCGGCTGGTCATTCTCTTCGCCGGTCTCGTGGTCGCCCATCTCGGCGTCACGCTCTTTATCCTGTCTGAGCTCGGAAACGATCCGTTTAACGTACTGATCCAGGGACTCCACAATCTGACAGCGTCGGCTGGTGCCGTACAGTTCACGCACGGCATGGTACATATGGCCGTATCTTTGCTGATCATTGTCGTTCTGCTGTTCGTCGACCGCTCCTATATCAAAGCCGGCACCGTCGTCTGCATGTTCTGCGGCGGGCCGATTATTGATTTTTTCACCTGGCTCCTTTCGGGGCTCAATATTCCCGGCTCTTCTCTGCCCGTCAGGATCGCCGCCATGGTGGCGGGCTGCATCATTCTGGCATTCGGTATGTCCGTCGTGATCCGCTCCGAAGCGGGCACAGGTCCCAACGATCTCGTGGCGGTCGTCATTAGCGACAAGAGCGGAAAGCGTTTCGGAATCGTAAGAATCGCCGTGGATTTCAGTTTTGTCTTCCTGGGAGCCCTTGCAGGCGGCCGCTTTGGCGCCGGCACTCTCGTCTGCGCATTTCTGGTGGGCCCGGTGGCAGAATTCGCCATGCCCTTCTCTTCGGCAATCGTCAGAGCTGTCCTCGGCATGGCCGGCGTCCGCTCCCGAAGCGAATAGAGAAAGATCCACGAAGCGCCTCCGGCACTTTACGCTTCCGCCAGACTCCCGATCCAGTCTTCCAGACCCTCCGGTTCTGACGTGAAGCATATGATATTGTCATCATCCCGGAAGTCAGTCACTTTGGCAAAGAGCTCCCCGCATATGGTCAGCACGATATTCTGCATGACCGGGAGCCGCCCGCCGGTATGCAGAAGCGCATACCGGTGATCTTTCGAGATGCGCCTGATGACTCCGGGCATTCCGGCCCCGTCCACCACTTTGTCCGTCACGAAAAAGACCGTCGTCTCATATGCGCAGTCATGCTCCTGCATCCAGACTGTCCGTTCCTTTTTCCGCAGATGCAGTTTTGTGCCGATCCCTTTGACGTCGTAAATATTAAACGGCTCTTTCTTTCCCTTGACTCTGACCGCATATACGTCCCTGTACTTGAGGGCATCCCCGATCAGGGCTGCCGTATATTCCGTGACATAAATCTGCCCTCCGACCGTAAAGCTTTCGGTCCGTCCCGCCAGATTCACGGTATTGCCCATACAGCCGTATTTCATTTTCAGACGGGATCCGATATTTCCGACGACTGCCTGACCGGAATTGATCCCGATGCCCATGAAAAGCTCCGGAAAGCCGTTCTGCCGGTTCCATTCCTTTTCTCGATGATCTCGACCATCGCTTCGAAATAGTGATTGACAAGGAGGACCAGCCGGTCCGGTTCAAGACCCGAGCCCATCCCCGTAAAATCGCGCAGATCACTCATCAGAATCGTCACCTCGCGGGACTCTCCCCCCTGCAGTTCCCCTTCCGGCGAACCCAGCACATATTCTGCAATCTGCGGCGATGAATATCTGGCAAATGCGGGATTCACGTACAGGAGAACTCCCGTTCTGTTCGTCACGCAGACAGCCTCGCTCGGATTATTGAACACATATTGCAATTGTCCGCTGACAAACTCTTTGCTTAAATCCCTCCTCTCACCATCTCTTCAAATCCTGCCCGACCGGCGTAAGCGGACATCCGTATTTCGCCCGGCCTCATGCTCATGTGGGGCGCCCCATAAAGTCATGCCCCCGCTTACGTGCAGGCACAACGTGCGGTCAGACTTTTGATCCTGGCATCATTCTATCATTCTTCAGTATTTAAGGCAAAAAAAATCCATTCTGCGTGCAATAAGAAGTGAGCAGCCGCCTGCGTCAGCTGACAGCCGACTACGACTCGGTCTGCGCTCTTCTGAAAAAAGTCAGATCCGGAGAGGCCCCCGAAGAGAAACAATACAGGCATTACATTTCTGACAGCAGGCGCAGAAAAGCGAATGCCGTCAGCGAAGAAACGATCCGCAGTGCCGCCGCAGTGGCCATGACCGATGACACAACGCTGGAAACCATCTATGAGGAAGATCTGGAAGAACTCTTCACGAAGAATCCTCCCAAAGCCGAAATGATTCTTCAGCATCTCGGTATCCGCATCAGACAGCTGTCCAACGATTATATCGATGCCTGCAATGAGCTTGCGGATGCGGCACAGTAATGCTCTGCCTGACAGAACAAACGAAAAAACGGCCTGACGGCCGTTTTTTGTTTGTAAAGAAATGGTTTAAATTCTGTCTATGAATTGTTTCGTAAAATGCCAGGCTACGCCCATCATCCCCGCTTTCGTCGGATATCGGCCGAGGCGCACATAGCTGCCGTCTGATTCAAACGGATTGAGAGCAGCCACTTTCTCCCGGAGAAGCGGAAGGTAGGGTTCAAGAAAGGCTGAAACAAATCCTCCCAGGATCACATTGCAGTCAAACGCCATCCGGAGATTATTAATCGCAATGGCGAGATAGCCGAGAACCTCTGACCACAGTGCCTCGTATTCCCGGTTTCCCTGCTTCAGTCCTTCGAAAAACTCTTCCACGGAGATCCCGAGGTCCCGCGTAAACCGGTAGGCGCTGCAGTATGCCTCGAGACAGCCTTTTTTCCCGCAGTTGCAGAGCCGGCCCTCCGGCTGCACACACATGTGGCCGAACTCCGCGCTTCTTCTTTCACTGCCGTGATAGGCATGGCCGTCGATAAAGACGGCTCCGCCGATTCCGTTTTCCAGAAAGAGATAGACAAAATCCTCCGTTCTCTCTTCCTGCGTCAGACCTCTCCACTCCGCCACGCCTCCGCTGGTACTGTCATTTTCTATATAGACCGGAAAGGGAATCGGCTCTCTCAGGGCGCTCAGCGAAATGTTTTTCATCCGCAGCGTCGGAGATAACACAATCGTATCCCTCTCCCGGTCGACGACACCGGGAAACGTCAGTCCCACTCCGAGAATTCTGTCCTCCGGGATCTCCTGTTCTTTTAGGAAAATGTCAAGCTCGTCGGCAATCTGCCTGCCGATCCTGCCCTCCTGAAATGCCTGAATCCTGACAGTCTTATAGGCGAGTTCCTCCTGCATGATATTGGTGACGAGCATCCTGAGATTTGCGGAAGAGACACTGATTCCGACGGAAAAACGAACTCTGTCTTCCACAGTATATCCTACCGCAGGTCTTCCCCCTGTCAGTTTTTGAATCTCTCCGGGACGGATCAGTCCCGCCGAGAGAAGTTCCGCAATATTCTGCTGAACCGTCGGCAGACTGTATCCCATCTCATTCGCCAGCTGCTGTTTACTGACAGGACTTCGGGAATCATAGATAAACCGGTACATTTTATTACGTGTCAGCCGGCGTCTCTCTGTAATTACCTCATTTCCTTCATTCATGAGACATCCCCTGTTGTTATGGAAACCAAGAGTTTTCTGACACAGGGCCGCTTAAAAGGCGCGGCCCGCCGCACGTCTCTGTGCGGATATATGCCCAGATAAATCTTATTTTTCCCTGTTCTTGGAAAGGATATCAAAAGCGACCGCCGCAAGAAGAACCACGCCCTTGACGACCTTCTGATAGTTCGCGTCAATGTTCATCAGGCTCATGCCAAGGTTGATCACGCCGATCAGAGTCGCGCCGATGACCATACCGAAGATCCTGCCGGCTCCGCCGTATGCGGAGACGCCACCCACGACGCAGGCAGAGATCGCGTCCATCTCGAAGTTGGTGCCGGCTGTCGAGTTAGCCGCCTGTACTCTTCCGAGGATAACCCATGTCGTGATGACCGTGACGACGGCCATATTGAGGTAGGCGCCGAACATGATCCTTTTGGTATTGACACCCGAAAGCCTCGCTGCCTCCTTATTTCCGCCGACCACGTAGAAGTGACGGCCGATCGTGGTTTTTTCTGTAATAAAACTGTAGAAAAGAACCACTGCCGCAACCCACACCAGCACGGTGGGAATGCCGCCGGCCATGGCAAGCTTGTACCCGACAAGCAAAATGACCGCCGCTTCCACAAGAGATTTTCCGAGAACGGACGCCATTGATTCCGCCTCATAGCCCTTCTTCACCTTGTTCATTCTGCCGGCCACATTGAGTATAATGACCAGAACCGCCGCGATCACAGCAACGATAATACAGGGCATATTCAGCACGCCCATCTTGGTCTTGAACAGTTTGCCCGCAAAAATCCGAAGGAAACCTTCCGCTTTCTTAACGCTGATCGAACCGGTAGTACTGTTGCTGCTCAGGATATTCGTACCCAGACCGCGGAATGCCAGGAAACCGGCAAGCGTCGCAATCCAGGGCGGAATATTGATGTAGGCAATCAGATAACCCAGTATACATCCGTAGACAACACCGATCGCCAGCATCAGAAGAATCGTCACGCCGATGCTCATTCCCTGAATCATCATGAAATAAGCGCCGACGGCTCCCAGGAAGCACACGAGAGCGCCGCAGGCCAGGTCGATATTGCCGCCGGTCAGCATGCACATCAGCATACCGCTGCCCAGAATGAAGACGTAGGCATTCTGGGTAATCAGTTCGTTAAAGTTGAAGGGTGAAAACATCGCTCCGCCGGTCCGTATGGTAAAGAAGAGATAGACCACGACGAGGACGATCAGCATCATATTATCTTTCAGAATCTGAGAAGCATTCTTTTTCATCGTCATCCATCCTCCTTAAGCGTTTTCTTTCTTGGTCAGAACGTCGACGAGAACTGCAACCAGAAGCACAACTCCCTTGACAGCGCTCTGATAGTTGGCAGAGATACCCATGATACTCATGCCCTGGTTGATCACGCCCATAAGTGCCGAACCGATGATGACGCCCGTGATTTTACCGACGCCGCCGTAAGCGGATGCTCCGCCGATGAAGCAGGCCGCAATCGCGTCCATTTCATAGCCCTGGCCGTAGGTCGGTTCCGCATGACCGGCTCTCGCAACCGTGAGGATTCCGGCGAAACCCGCCAGAAGGCCCATATTTGCATATGCCAGGAAATAGACCATCTTTGTGTTGACACCCGACAGTCTCGCGGCCTTCTCATTACCGCCGACTGCGTAGAAATATCTGCCGATCGCCGTATTAGTCGTAATATAGCCGTAAATAAGCAGAATGAGAGCAATCCAGATCAGCACCGCCGGGATACCCTTATACTGCGCGAGCTTATACGCGATCCACATAATCAGCACGCTGATAATCACGACTTTTGCAAATTCTGTCACCTGGCTCTGTGAATGAATCCCGAGATTCTTTCTGGTGATATGTCCCTTGACCGCCATGATCACGAAAAGTGCCACAATCACGGCTCCGGCACAGAGACAGGTCATATTCAGTCCGGATCCCTTGAGGAAATCAGGTACATAGCAGTCGGCGCCGCCGCCGAAAATGCGAAGGAAGGATTCGTTGTTGATACCGACGGAATATCCGCCCAGAATAACATTGGACAGACCGCGGAACGCATACATGCCGGCCAGTGTCGCAATAAAGGGCGGGACCGAAATTCTGGAAATCCAGAATCCCTGGAACATACCGACCAGAAGTCCGACCGCCATCATGACAACCACTGCCGCAATCGTCGGGGCACCCGCCTTCAATATAAGCGCACCGATACCCATCGTGAAGCAGACAACCGAGCCGACCGAAAGGTCGATGTTTCCTCCGGTCAGGATGCAGAGAAGCATACCGGTCGCCAGCACGAAGACATAACCGTTCTGGGAAATCAGGTTATTGATATTCTGCGGCAGAAGAATCTTGCCGCCTGTCGTAATCGAGAAGATCGCAATCACGAGCACAAGGGCAATAACCATGGTATTCTTTTTAACAAAACCGAATACTGGATTTGTACTCATCATCAGTCCCCCCTTCCTGACTTCAGGATTGTCGCCATAATATTCTCCTGCGTTGCCTCGGAAGCCTTCATCTCGCCCACCATTTTCGAGGCGTTCATAATATAGATGCGGTCACTCATCCCGAGA
>CACXFM010000064.1 GCA_902766955.1 uncultured Lachnospiraceae bacterium
TCCGGATGCGGGTGCGTGATGACCCATGCATCCACATGTCCCCCGTGGGCATCGATCACGCTTTTTACCAGTTCGGCATCCGTGTCCCAGCCGCCGTCAATCAGAACAAGCTGCCCTCTGGCATTTGTAATCGAATAAAACATCATCTGATTGCCGGTGTCATTCCCATATTGTGTCACTGTCCAGGGGCTTCTTCTGGACTTTGCATAAAACAGAATACCGAGTAGCACTCCCGCCGCTACCGCGATCATCATCAGCACACGCGCAACCTTACGAAACATGTAGAACCCCCGCTGTCTTTTTATCCGGCATAGTCTGCCTCTTCTCCCCATTTATAACTATAAGCCAGACAGAGGCGGCCCGTCAAAAACTTTTTTGTCCGTCAGAAAACAGATTTCTTCTCCGTATAATCTGTGCTAGAATGGATTGACACTTTTGTGAAAAGCAAGTTTTTGGAGATAACGGATTATGAATTCATGGAAAGCATTTCTGAAACGGAAGGATATCGAAATCTCTCTCAGGAGGTACGGTATTGACGCACTCGGCGCCATGGCCCAGGGCCTCTTCTGTTCTCTTCTCATCGGAACGATCATCAATACGATCGGAACCCAGTTTCATATCGGCGTGCTCACCAGAACGGTCGCGGTGATCGCCGAACACGAATACACGGTCGGCGGCCTGGCTACCGCCATGAGCGGACCGGCCATGGCCGTTGCCATCGGCTCCGCACTGCACTGTCCGCCGCTCGTACTCTTCTCTCTGATTACGGTCGGATTTGCATCCAACGCGCTCGGCGGAGCAGGCGGTCCGCTGGCCGTTCTCTTTGTCGCGATTATTGCTTCGGAAGTGGGGAAAGCCGTCTCCAAAGAGACGCGTGTGGACATCCTTGTCACGCCGCTTGTCACAATCGGCGTCGGCGTCGGCCTCTCCGCATTATGGGCCCCGGCGCTCGGAGCTGCGGCCATGAAACTGGGCTCCCTGATTATGTGGGCGACAGAACTCCAGCCCTTCCTGATGGGCATCCTTGTGTCCGTCCTGGTCGGCATGGCGCTGACCCTGCCCATCTCTTCGGCCGCAATCTGCGCCGCACTGGGGCTGACCGGTCTGGCCGGCGGTGCCGCGGTCGCCGGATGCTGCGCACAGATGATCGGGTTTGCCGTCATGTCCTTCTCCGAAAACGGAGTCGGCGGACTTGTCTCCCAGGGCATCGGCACATCCATGCTGCAGATGGGCAATATCGTCAGGAACCCCAGAATCTGGATTCCGCCGACAGTCGCCTCAGCCATCACGGGTCCTCTGGCCACCTGCTTCTTCCATCTCCGCATGGACGGCGCGGCGGTCTCCTCCGGAATGGGCACCTGCGGCCTTGTGGGCCAGATCGGTGTCTACAGCGGTTGGGTGCAGGATATCGCGGACGGCACCAAGGCGGCCATCACGGCATTCGACTGGACGGGGCTGATCCTGATTTCCTTCATTCTGCCGGCGGTCCTGACACCGCTGATCTGCTACCCGCTGAGGAAAGCTGGATGGATTAAAGAAGGGGATATGAAACTGTAAGAGATAGTTATAGCGGCGGTGGGTCAGCGTGCCCCCGCCGCTATAATCATGTAGCATATGACGGCTCCGCAGAAAAACAGCATGATCCATTTTCCTGCCGTCAGAGGCTTCACGGAAGCCTTGTCTCCTCTCATCAGGCTCACGAGAAGAACAATCTGGGCAAATGCCACACCGACAATACAGAAGATAAAAAGGCCGATAAAAACTGACTGCATCACAGCGCCTCCCGGTCTGAGAGCTCGCAAAGTGCGAGGTAGACTTTTCTTAAGGGAAGACCCATCACATTAAAGTAGTCCCCCCTGATTCCTTCGATAAATGCGGCAAAGCTTCCCTGGATCCCGTATCCGCCGGCTTTGTCCATGGGTTCTTCGCTCCCGGCGTAGAGAAGGATCTCCTCCTCGTTCATGGGCGCGACAAACACCTCCGTCTTTTCCGCAAAGCACCGCTTTGCTCCGTCGCGGGCCCGGATGACGGCCACTCCCGTATACACACTGTGCGGGTGGCCTTGCAGCGACCGGATCATCTCCGCCGCCTCTTCATGCGAAGCAGGCTTTCCCAGTATCCTGCCATCGGAAACCACGACGGTATCCGCGCCGATAATCAGTTCATTGCCGGAGAAGCGGGCGGCGACCGCCCGCGCTTTCATGAGAGCCAGTGATTCCACCAGCTTGTCCGGTTTTTTCTCATCGCACATCTCGTCTACCTCTGACGGCTCGACGACCGGCCTGATCCCGATCTGCCGGAGCAGTTCCAGTCTTCTCGGCGATCCGGACGCCAGAATCACGGGAGTCCTGAGGCGCGAGGAAACGAGTTCGTCAGAACTGTCATAGTGCAGCTCCAGACAGAAGAACGGTTCATCCTCCAGCAGATAATTCAGAAAGATCCGGTCTCCTTCCCACAGGGAGAGGCGGAAGATTTCCCTCCTTTTGACCCATCTGAGCTCGCCTTCGTCACATTCCCTGACTTCACGGCTCTCCGCCTCACCGGTATAGAGGTACATCATCTCGTCTTCCCACCTGTCACTCAGGAAAAAGACAACGCCCCGGAAGCGCAGGCTGCGGGGCACTAGCCCCGTCTCCTCCATAATTTCCCTGCGTATACAGGCCTCCGGGGTCTCTCCCTCTTCCATATGTCCCCCGACTCCGATCCATTTTCCTTCATTTGCATCATTCTGCTTCTTCACGCGGTGCAGCATCAGATAGCTGTCACCATGTTCCAGATAGCAAAGGGTTGTCTGTTTCATATCGCTGTTCTCCCGACTTGGCCGGATGTCACGCCCCGGCGATCAGTTTCAGTTTTTCATCGCGGGACATGTTTTTAATGCCCGCTTCCCTCGACATCGCTTCGTTTTTCGTCTCAAATTCTTCCGCGTAGACCAGTTCCACCGGCCTGCGGACTCTGGTATACTTTGCTCCCCTGCCGGCATTGTGCGCCGCCACGCGGCGCGCAAGATCCGTCGTCCATCCCGTATAGAGAGTGCCGTCCGCACACCGGACGATGTATGTATAGCACTTCAAGGCGGGTTCCTCCCCACAAACTGATAAAAGGGAAGGAGCTGCCTCCTTCCCTTCCTTCGCGTCTCACTTCACGCGCAGTTTTTAATCACCGCGCACAGACATCATGACAGATAATCTGCGCTCACATATCCTGTATATCCGCCGTACTTCACCCGGTCCCAACCGGAATTCAGCTCGGCCACAAGCGTCACCGTGCTGCCCTTGGGGATCACAGTCAGAATATTATTATCCGAGGATGTATCCGCCGATGATCTCAGACGGAGGTTGGCCGTTGTCTTCTTCGTTCCCGAAGCGGTTGTGTCCTGGGAAGAAGAGTTCGATGTGAAGTATCCGTCGGCAATATAGCCGATTCTGGAGTTATACTTGACATGCCACCAGCCGTTTGTAAGCACGAAGCAATTCACCTTGGATCCCGCGGGAATCGTCGGGCATCCGGAGACAACCGCTGCGGTCGTCCTCGGCGCCGTCCGGAACTTCAGGGTAGTCCGGAGCGTCTTCACCTTGATATTGGATCTGAAATATCCCTTCAGGAGATATCCCACCTTGCCCATGTAGGTGACCTTGTGATAATTGCCGGAAGCTCCCACAACCGTCACATACGCGCCGTCCGGAAGAACGCCGTGGGACTTTGCCGTATTGGAGGGTGCCACTCTCATGTTCATCTTCGCACCCGTTCTCTGAACGTTGATTCCGTAATTCTTTCTTGCAGTTTCAATCGGCTGGATCCGTTCCGGCGGGACATAGCCGAGATAGCCGTTGAAGTATACGTAATACCAGCCGTTCTTCAGTTTCTTTCTGACCTGAACCGCGCGGCCCTTCTTGATCGTCGTCACCTTCGCGCCTTTTACGCCGGCCTTCTTCCTCATCACGACCTGGGCGGTGGACACACCCTGCGAACCGTTCTTAACAGTCGCGGCGTCTGCCGAAACAGTGCCGAAGATCAGGAGCAGCAGACACGCAGCTGTCACCAGCAATGATCTCCACCGAAAAATCTTCATAATAAAAGCCCTCCCTTTTTAAGAAACAAAGACACTATTTTTATTATAGCATCACAGATCCGTAAAGTCACTCTTCAAATATGCACAGCTGAGCGCTGAATTCTCCCGCCGGATAAGGAAATCTTTTGGGCAGGATTGCCAGTTCCGCCCCGTTCGTGATATCGTTTCAGTGATCCCATATGCAATTCAGCGCGTAAGCGCTGCAGAATATAAAACGGAGGCAGTCATGAAAATCTGGATCACCAGACACGGACAGACCAATCTCAACCGGGCTCATCTGATGCAGGGGCGGACGGATGAGCCGCTCAACAGTACCGGCATATCCCAGGCGCAGGCCATGCGCTCTCTGCTGCTTGCGGAGTACGGCGGCCTCCGTTTCGACGCGGTCTTTTCCAGCCCCTTAAAGAGGGCCGTCGAGACGGCTTCCATCATCGGCGGAATCCCGGCGGAAGAGGTCAGGATCGACAGCCGCCTGATCGAGACAGACTTCGGCATCTACGAGAAGCGCAAATACTATCTCATGGGGCCCGCGATGACGCTGTACTGGGCGCTGCCGGAACTCTTCCCCGCTCCCGCTTCCGTCGAGACCATCGCCTCCATGGTGTCCCGGAGCCGCTCATTCTTGAGCGAGCTCGGGACATACCCGTATGAAAACGTACTTCTGGCCTGCCACGGCGGAATCCTCCGCGCACTCTGCGGCTGTCTGGAAGACCGGCCGAACGGAATCCGCTGGCGTCCGAAAGCGGGGAACTGCGAGGTCCGCATCTACGAATCCCCGGATGGCGGGCACAAAAATCCCGTCGTTCACAAGCTTCCGAAATAATAAAGAGTCAGCGGATATCCCAGGTGCTGCGCAGGCGGATGCCCTCCGGCCTGCCCCTGAGAATCTTCACTCTCCGCTCTCCCGGCTCCATATCAAAGTAGTTGTCCGAAAGGAGCATGTCCTCTTCCGCGTTCCGGATCTCGACATCCTTCGCATAGGACTCCGCCGTAATCACGATCTCTCTGCCCTCGATCCTGAATGAGAGCTTCGGATCGCGGAAATGATAGTACTTCGGCGGGCAGAACAGCACACTCCCGGAGGAGACGGTCTCACCGTCCGAAAGCAGTTCGTAGAACACGTGGTCCTCGTAAAGACCGGCATCGGGCAGATCCGTGCGCTCCGTCCAGGCGGCGCTGAGCGCCGGCACGGACACGGACTCCGTCTCTTCCCGCAGCGTCTTCCCCGCGCTGTCTCTCACGGACCATCTGACCGTCACGTCCTCCCCTTCCATTCTCTCATTGCTCACATTAAAGCGGACGGACTTCCTGACCTCATACGGCTCCGCGTTCGGATTCGTATCCTGCGTCAGGATGCTCTCCTCCTCACAGGACAGGAGAACGGGCGCAAAGAAGCGCCTGGCATAATAATGCAGCGCCTTCCAGCGGCCTGTATAATCGATGGACGACCAGCTGGCTACCGGCCAGCAGTCGTTCAGCTGCCAGATCACGGTGCCCATGCATCTGCCGCGCCACCTGCGGAAATGTTCGACGCCGTACCGGATGGCCTGGGCCTGCAGAAGCTGGGACGCATACAGAACCAGATCAAAGGATCCGGGATACAGATAAGTCTGCGCCATATAGCCGGATATCTTGCCGTTTGCGGACGCATTCCTCTGATGCTTCTCCATCACATAAGAATAGATGTTGCGGTCCTCCGGCAGCGTGAAGGATTCCACCGTCTTCAATGCGGGGAACGACTGGAAGCCGAACTCGGACAGATACCGGAAGTGGAACTTTCTGTACTCCGTGATCGGCTTGTCTCCGTGCCAGACATCCCAGTAATGGACATCGCCCCGGTTCTCCGCATTCGGATCATCAAACGCGCCCCCGCTGGAAGGACTGGCCGGCCAGTAGAAGGTGCAGGGATCATACTGCTTCAGAATCTTGGGGAAAATGTACTCATACATTTTCACATAATCGCTCTGCTCAAACGGCGAGCTGACCCACTCACCCTGTTTGACGAACATCTCCATTTCATTATTGCCGCACCAGAGGCCGAGCGACGCATGATGGCGCAGCCGCCTGATATTATCGATCAGCTCCGCCCGGATATTTTCTTCAAATTCCTCCGACAGATCGTAGACGGCGCAGGCAAACATCATATCCTGCCACACGATCAGGCCCAGTTCGTCGCAGATATCATAGAACCAGTCTTCGGGATAATAGCCGCCGCCCCACACGCGGATGCAGTTGAAGTTGGCCGCTCTCGCGTCCTCGAGAAGCCGTCTCGTCCGCTCCGGGGAAGTCCGCGCGATCAGATTGTCCTCCGGTATATAATCTCCGCCCATCGCGAACACCGAAACGCCGTTGACCGTGTGGGCAAAGCTCTCGCCGTATTCGTCCTTTGTTCTCGTCACCGTCATGGTGCGGAGACCGATCCGTCTCTCCCATGTGTCGAGGAGCGTTTCCCCTTTAAACAGGGACACGCGGATAGTGTAAAGAGGCTGGCTGCCGTAGCCCGCAGGCCACCAGAGCTGCGGATCCGGAACCCGGAGCTCACCGCTGCCTTCTCCCGTGGCAATCCACTGTCCGTCCGGATCATACAGATCCGTCCGGACCGACAGATCTTCCCGTGCGGGAGCCAGCTCCGCCGCGGCGGTCAGATAAACGGCACCATCCTCATGTCTCTGCGTCACATAGACGCTGTCAATCCTGGCGGTGTCATAGGCGATCAGACTGACGGGGCGCCAGATTCCGCAGTCCGGGAGACGCGGGCCCCAGTCCCATCCGAACATGCAGTGCGCCTTCCGCAGATAGGGGAAGCCGCGCATCGCGTCTCTCGTGCCCTCGAGTTTCTTTTCGCCGTATCTCCGGCGTATATACTCCGTCGGAGAGTGAAAGACGATGCGCAGTTCGTTGTCTGCCGAATGCAGAAGCTCTCCCGCATCAAACTCCCAGATTCTGTGCATGTTATTGACAGATCCGAGATGGAACCCGTTCAGGTACAGATCGGCCAGCGTATCCAGTCCCTCGAAGCGGAGCTTCCTGTACTGCCTGCGCAGCATCTCGTCGGGCACGGCAAACACAGTCCTGTACTCATAGTCTTTCTCCATCAGCTTCAGGGCGGCCAGCTCGTTGTCGCGGAAATAGGGATCCTCCATCCTGCCCGCCGCCAGCAGATCGGAATAGAGGTCTCCCGGCACGGAAGCCTTCACCGCATCTGTCCAGTCTTCTCCCTTCACGGTCCAGCCGCTGTGCAGATGTATGCGCATCAATTCACTCATCCTGATGACTCCTTCATATGATAACGTTAAAGCTCAAAAAGACAGCCTCTCTGCTTCGGATACAAGAGAGGTGGTGCCGAGAATGACCACCGGGCTGCAGGCCCGAAGGGCCAGCGCACAGGCTTCCGGCAGCGATTCCGTCCGGACGGCATTGATCCCTTCTTCCAGAAGCTTCTGTCTCTGCACCTCACTAAAACGATAATGCGGGTTCTGCGATTTGGTCAGAATCAGGCATCCCGCGGCATCCTTCATGGCGCGGGCGACACCGGCATAATCTTTATCATCCGGGATCCCGATGATCACGGCCGGTTTCTCTATGCCCAGCCTGCGGAGCGCATCCAGGACGGGGCCGCAGCTGGCCGGATGGATACACGCGTCCAGAAGGACAAAGGGATCCTCTGACAAAACTTCCATCCTCCCCGGCCACGAAAGAGAGGACAGTCTCTCCCGCACGGCCTGCTCATCCGTCAGTCCCGCGATTTCTCTGCACGCGGCCATGGCCAGCGCACAGTTGCGCGCCTGGTGCTCTCCCAGAAGCGGGACTGCCATATCCCGGCAGACGGAATCCCGGAAGACCACATCAAACACCATGCCCCGGGCAGTCCACCTGATCTTTTCCGCCCGGAAATCTCTCCCGTATTCCCGGAGTGGAACTCCCTTTCCGGCGGCCCGCTCCCGCAGAATCTCCATCACGCGCCCGCTCTGCGGTGCCGTGAAGGCACACCTCTCATATCCCGTAATGACGTGCGCCTTGTCCTGCGCAATCTCCTCCGGGGTATCCCCCAGTTCCCGCGTGTGTTCCGCGAAAATACTGTTTATCACCGCGTATTCATGGCGGATCTGAGTGACATCGTCATACCGGGCGCCCTTCCCGCACTCGAAGATGTTAAATGCGGTCCCTTTCTTCCGGAAGTAATCCAGCGCAAACACCGCCTGAATCCCGACCGGACTGATGCAGACGCCGTCCGGCAGTTCCGAATCAATCCGGGTGATCTCCGCTTCCAGATCCGTCATGCCCGCCGCGAACTCCTCATCCGTGCAGGGGATGCCGCCGACTCTGAACCGCTCGCAGAAATCAGTGAGATGCGGACTCGTCATGAGGCCGGTCTTCATCCGGCAGCCCAGGATCTCCGACATCATGACCGCCGCGGATCCCTTGCCTTTGCTTCCCGTGATGACAGCGCAGGGAGTCCCGCATCTTGCCAGAATCATCTCTTCCGTCAGTTCCGGATGCCGCTTCCGGGCATCCCGGGCATGATAGTCCATGAAAGGTTCGGCTTTCAGATAAGACCTGTATACAAACGCTTCCGCTTCCTGTCTGTTCATCCCTCAAAAATCTCTCCGGATCATTTCCATCACCGCCCCGGCGATGTTGATTCCCGTGGCCTTCTCGATCCCTTCGATTCCGGGCATCACGTTGATCTCGCAGAAAACATAGCCGTCCTCCCCGAAGAGAAGATCGATTCCCGCACAATCGAGCCCGGTCTCCTCATACAGATCCCTGGCAGCCGTGCGGAGCACCTCCGTCACATCATACGGCTCCACCTCCGCCCCGAGTGCGACATTTGCCCGGAAATCCCCCCTGGATTTCCGCTGCATACAGGCCACTGCTTCCCCCCGCATGCTGAACAGTCTGAGATCCCGTCCGCTGCTCGCGGCGATGAATTCCTCAAACAGCCACTCGCGCGCGATGCCGAACCTGCTGCACAGCATCTGCAGATCCGATCTCTCCCGGATCAGGAAGACCTCCTCTCCCATCGAGCTCTCGGTTCCTTTTGCCACGGCGGGCAGTCCGGTCAGGCGCTCAAGAGTCTCAAGAGGAATGAGCGGGGTCGCCAGCACATAGCGCGGGATCCGGAATGATCCGGAGTGCAGCCGCTTCACCTGCTCGTACTTATTCACGTACAGAGTGCATGCCTCCGGGGAATTATAGCTTCGTTCCGCCAGCGCATTGACGCACTCCCTGAGCCTGCCCCATTTGCAGCGGTTGATCACGAACGATCTCTTCCGCAGGAGGTCTCCGCAGTTATAGACGCCGTCTGCGGTGACGAACGTGTCATGGATCCCGGAGATCATGACATCCATCCCCAGCGCCTGTCCTTCCGCGGCAAGCCGGTTGCAGGTATATGCGTTTGTCATGTGGTTATATTTTTCGATAATGTATCCGTCTGTTTTCATCTTAAGCTGTATTATAGCATACGCTTTTCGGATTGTCAGAATCGCATCTCCTCTTTATAATGGAAAAAAAACCTGCTCCGCCAGGTCTGCAGAGGTGACACATTGTCAGAAGAAAGGAACGGAGCGCTGCTCTCCTGCATCATCCCCGCTTATAACGAAGAAGAAATGATTCCCCGCACGGCTGCAAAGCTGACTGAGGTTCTGGACGGAGCCGGCATTCCCTTCGAGCTCCTCTTCATCAATGACGGTTCCCGCGACGGCACCTGGGCACAGATCCTTGCGGCCGCTGACGCTGATCCGAGAATTCACGGGATCTGTTTCAGCCGCAATTTCGGCAAGGAATCCGCCATGTTTGCCGGCCTCGAAAAAGCGGCCGGGGACTGCTGCGTCGTGCTGGACTGTGATCTCCAGCATCCGCCGGAAAAAATCCCCGAGATGTACCGTCTCTGGCAGGACGGCTTTGATGTCGTGGAAGGTATCAAAAACACGAGGGGCGACGAGACTGCTTTCTACCGTTTTTCGGCCGGCACCTTCTACCGGCTGATCAGCAGAACCAGCGGCATTGATATGGAAGCTTCCTCCGATTTCAAGCTTCTGGACCGGAAGGTCGTGGATACATTGAACCGGATGCCGGAGAGAAATGTCTTCTTCAGGGCCTTAAGCTACTGGGTCGGATTCCGGAAGACAGAGGTCTCCTACGATGTGCAGAGCCGTCCCGCCGGGAACAGCAAATGGTCCACGCGCTCACTCATCCGCTATGCCCTCAATAACATCTGCTCCTTCTCGTCGTGGCCTCTCCACCTGGTTACGTTTCTCGGCGTCATTGCCCTCATCATCGCACTGGTTTTTTCGGTGGAAACACTGATCCGGGTGGCCATGGGCAATTCTTTAGGCGGCTTTCCGACAGTGATCATCCTTTTGCTGTTCATGTCCAGTCTCATCATGATCAGCCTCGGTATCATCGGTTTTTATATTGAGAGGATTTATGAAGAAGTCAAGGGCCGTCCCAGATATATTATCAGCGAATACAGATGAAACAGAGTCAGAAAAAGAAAAGAAAACCTATAACAGACGATATGATAACTGAATTCCACGCGGACGATTTCGGTTATTTCCGCGGCCAGAGCGGGCGGATTCTCGCCTGCAGCAGGAAGGGAGTTCTGAACGGGATCAGTCTCTTCGCAAACGGCGAAGACCTGGATCAGTGCCTCGGAATGCTCTCCGGCTGCGAACTCCGTCTGTCCGTGCACCTGAACCTGATGACAGGGCGCAGTCTGTCTCCCGCCGCTTCGATTCCTCTCCTCACAGACAGTGACGGCGTCTTCCGCGCGCATTTCCGCGATCTCGTCCTCTGCTTCTTAAGCGGCAGGCGCAGAGACTACAAAGAGCAGATAAAAACCGAATTCAGGGCGCAGATCCGCCGTCTCCTTCCGCTCTTTGAGGAACGCGGCATGCCGCTCCGTCTGGACGGTCATGCTCACTGGCATATGATCCCCGTCGCATTTGACGCCATGATGGAGCTTGTGCGCGACGAATTTCCGCAGACGGCATATATCAGAATCCCGGTGGAATCACCCGCCGTTTACATAAGGCATCTGCGCGATATTCTGCCCGTTCCCCCGCTCAATCTCGCCAAGTGCCTGATTCTCATGCTTTTCGCCCGCAGAAACTTACGCAAGTGGAGGCGGGAAACGGAAAAGATGGAGCGGAAGGTATTTCTCGGCGTTCTGTTCTCAGGGTGCTTCGACATCAGACGCGCCCGGGCCGTCCTGCCTTCGGCGCAGGCATATGCCCGGAAAACAGGCCGCGGTCTGGAGCTTCTGGCGCATCCGGGCAGCGTGCGTGAAGCGGAAGACCTGGCCAGAGTCACAAATGAAGATGACCGCAGATTTTTTACCGACAGGGGCAGATTAAAAGAAGCGGCCATGTTCCGGCATCTGCGCGGGAACTGATCATTGTGCCCGGCTCCTCCCGCAAAAGCGCGCTTTCTCACGAAAGCCGCACGATCACCAGATCCTTTTCCATTCTGACGACCGATCCGTCTGCCGGCCACACCGGCATGCGCGCGGCCGCTTTTTCCGCCCGCGCCATCTCTTTCTCCGACGGATCCCGGTAATCGTACCCCATGCTGTTCCAGTATCCGGTCACACGTTTTGACACCGCGCCCGGTATATGGGCATCCCACTCATAAAACGAATAACCGACGGCATTTCCCTTCAGCATGGAGCCGTTTAAGAGCGGTGACCAGCTGCCGATGACAGCGACTCTGGCGTCATCAGGTGCCCCGCTCCTGCGGATTTCCAGCAGGATCTCCTCCGTCATCGCGGCCTCCTGCTGCTTCACATTATATTCCGTATAATACAGCCGGTTGGCCCTCACGATGTCCTTTCTCAGGCACAGGAGGAAGAGAAGACAGGCTGCTCCTGTAAGAATCAGGCTCAGATTTCTTCTGAAAAAGGCAGGCAGCTTCCCCTCGTCGGACAGCTGCTTCAGACCCTCAGCCGCATAGCTGACCGCTAAAAGGAGGCCGGCGGCCCCCGTAAACGGCAGCGCCCATTCACTTCTCGCCGGGGACACCGCGCCGACAATAAACAGGAGGAAGAAGGGGGAAATCAGATAGACGGCCATGGCGGGCACGACAAAACCGAACCGCCTCCTTCCCCGGAAGAAGTCAGCCGCGGTTTTTATGCCAAGCACAAAAACCGCTGCCACCGTAAACGGATACGTGCGGTTATACCAGATCTGGTTCAGCCGAAGCCTGTCTTTGATCACACGCAGAATTCCTTTTATGAGCTCCTCTGACGGAACTCTGCCCCACAGGATCATCTGGTCGGTATACGAAGTGGCCTCAACGCCGGTGAATGCACGCACGGCTGCGGCCCCCGCTTTCATCCCCGCAAGTCCGACCAGGAATACCAGCACCAGCCGCACACAGACCGAAAAGGACTCCGACGGGCTTCTCTCACAGTTTTTCAGCGTGACGAACAGATAGGAGACAATGCTGGCGCAGACATACATCGCCACGAAGGACTGGTACGTCGCGAAGCTCCAGATCAGACAGACTGCCGAAATCACAAGATCTGAAAAGTGCTTCTCCTCGATCCATCTCCATTCAAAGAAGAGTGCGCTCACGGCGAGCAGCATGCCGAACATGACTTCCGCGGATTCCAGCCTGAAGTTGATTTTTTCCACGACTGGCGTACTCGCAAAGAAATAGACGGGGACGGCAAAAGCCAGGCCGCACACGGACAGACCGCCCAGGTCCGATAAGTGGCGGAACAGGACGATCATCATGCTTCCGGCAGCCAGGGCCCAGAAAATCATCAGAAAAGACTCAAACCCCGGCACCAGGTTCATCACGCCGAAAATCTTCTTTGTGAGCACGAGCCCCCACCTGTCAATCGAAATCCACTGCGGATAAAATGCCAGCTGGTGCGCCAGCATGTCCTCCGTATCAATCGAATAGGAAAAATGCGAGGCCATAAACCCGTATGTCAGAATCACGCCGGCGGCCAGAAAGGCCAGCGAACGTTTTTCCCTCTGAAGACAGTTCTTTATAATCTCAAGATTCTCTCTCATTCAAAACTCCTGCTGATATGTCAGTCTGCACGCTTGCCGCCGGCCGTCCCTCCATGCCCCGCAAAAATAAAGGTGTCGGAGGAATCGGCTGTGTGTTATCATACCGATAAATGACTTTTATTCACAAAGGACGGATTTATGGCTGTATTATTTGGCGCTGATGATATATTGAGCCGCCGGACCGGTGCCGGCGAAAAAGAGCCGGTCATCCTGGCCGGCGTCTGGAAAACCACCGGCAGGGACTTCGCCTCCGAAGACGACTTTCTGCACTCTCTGGACGAACTCAGAGAACTCGCCCTGGCCTGCGGCATGGAACCGCTGGCAACCGTGACCCAGCAGCTGCCCGGCATCGACAAGGCGCTCTATGTGCGCTCGGGCAAAGCGGAGGAAATCGCGCTCGCAGCCTCCGAACTCGGCGCTGTCCGCGTGATCTTCAACGACACGCTCTCCCCCTCCCAGCTGCGGAATCTCCAGAAGCTGCTGAAGGTCCCCGTCATGGACAGGACCCGGCTGATCCTGGAAATCTTCGAGACGAGGGCCAGAACCCGGGAAGCAAAGCTCCAGGTGGAACTGGCCAAACTGCAGTACCTGAAGCCGCGGCTCATCGGCATGTGGGAGACGCAGAACCGCCAGGGCGGCGCATCCGGCTCCATGTCGACCCGCGGGGAAGGCGAGAAGCAGCTCGAGATCGACCGCCGGACCGTCGACCACCGCCTGAGTGAGCTCCGCCGCGAACTGTCCGACGTCACCCGCGAGCGGGAAACCCAGCGCAAAAAGCGGCGCATGTCGCGTCTGCCGGTCGTGGCCCTGATCGGCTACACCAATGCCGGAAAGTCCACCATCATGAATGCCATGCTCGACAGATGGCCTTCCGATACGGATGCGGAGGACCGGAAAGTCTTCGAAGCGGACATGCTCTTCGCGACGCTGGACACGACGGTCCGCAGGATCCGCGTTGAAAAAGGGCGCGAATTCCTGCTCTCCGACACTGTCGGGTTTATCCACAGGCTTCCCACCGCTCTCGTCGAAGCGTTTCACTCGACCCTCGAAGAGGTGGCCGAAGCCGATCTTCTGCTGCAGGTCGTCGACAGTTCAGACGCGCACCATATGGATCACATTGCCGTGACCAGGCAGACCGTCGCCGAACTCGGGGCCGGGCATATTCCCATGATCACGGTTTTCAACAAGTCCGATCTGCGGGAGGAGGCATCTCCCTACCCGCGCCGGGGCCTCATTGAAACAAGTGCCGGCGGAGAGCGGAACGAAAATATCTATATCTCGGCCAAAGATCCCGCATCCATAGAACTGCTGACTTCCGTCATTCTGGAAAAGCTCGAGAGCGGCGACGTCACCGAGGAATTCCTGATCCCTTACACAAAGGGAAACGTCCAGGCATTTCTCACGGAAAATGCGAGAGTCTCCGATATCGAATACCTGAACGAGGGAACAAAAATGACCGTAAGCTGCGGCAGGGAGATCGCGGAGCGGGCCCGGAAGATGCTGTCGTAAGCAGGGTCTGCGGCCCTCAGACGCCGGCTCCCTTTCACTTATCCTTCCGTGATTCTTCCGCCGTAAAAATCCAGAAATCTGCGGGTTTCTTCCTTTTCGGGATGCCGGAGCACCTGGTCCGCCTTCCCGTGTTCCCTGAGCTCCCCGCGGAAAAAGAAGAGCGCCTCATCCGCCATTCTTCGTGCCTGAGACAGATCGTGCGTCACAAGCAGCACGGCGCAGCCGCACTCTCTGCGGTACTCATCGATCAGGCTCTCTGTCCGTACGGCCGCTTCCATCTCCATGGCGGCGGCAGGCTCGTCCAGAATCAGCAGGTCACAGGGCCGCATCAGGACCCGGGCCAGCGCCATCTTGGCGGTTTCTCCCCCGGACAGAACGGCGGCGGACTGTTTTTTCAGTTCCGCAAGGCCCAGCGCCTCCATCAGCATTTCCGCTCTTTTCCTGTCGCCTCCGAAAAGGAGGATGTTTTTCTCCACGCTCATCCGGAACGGGAAACTTTTCTGCGGCATGTACCGGACGACCTCTTTTCCGTCCGTCACTTTTACGTTTCCGTCCGGCCGGATCACTCCCGCCGCGATTTTGGCATATGTGGATTTGCCGCTGCCGTTGGGCCCCGCCACCGCATAAATCAGCCCCGGCTCGTAAAACATCTCCGGACAGTTCAGAACGACCCGTCTGCCATATGTCTTTTTACATGCTCCGATTCTCATCGGCTGAGCCTCCTCTGCATAACGGTTACGGCAATATTAACGAGAAGCGAGATCGCTATCAGAATGATGCCGAGTGCCACACCGAGCGTAAAATCCCCACGGTTAGTATACAGCATAATCGCCGTCGTCATGACATTTGTTTTCCATGCAATGGCGCCTCCCACCATGGACACGGCCCCCACTTCGGCGACAGAGCGCGCAAATGCCAGAAGGTAGGTGGAAAACAGCGGATATACGCACTCATTCGCAAGCAGAAGAAGCGTCTTCCAGAAGCCGAAGTCCAGTCCTTTCGCCGTCTCTTTCACGGTCTGCGCCAGTGAGGATACGTAAGTTTCCATATTGGCGATCACGAGAGGCGTGATCAGAACGACCTGGGCGATAACCATAATCGTCACCGTAAAGAGCAGTTTATACTTCCGGAAAGGGCCGACGCCGGAAAACAGCATATACATCAGAAGGCCGCATACGACCGGCGGCATTCCCATAAGCGTGCGGAAAATGACGACAAAAATGCGGCGTCCCGGAAATTCCGCCGCTCCCAGCCAGATGCCGACGGGCGCTCCTATGAGCAGGGAGATCAGCGAGCTTGCCAGGCACATCCTGGCCGTGACGAGCAGAATATTTCCGAGTTCCCTGTTTCCCGTCAGAATCAGTTCGATTGCTTTTTGAAGAGAAGTCAGCACTTTTTTATAATCCTCATCTTTACCCCTGTGCGCCCGCAGACGCACACATGCAGCTGGGCAGGGCTCCCGCCCTGCCCAGCATATCCAGCTCCAAAAAGCAGCAGCTGTCTTACATGTTGCCTCCGTTCGCCTGGAAAGTCAGGAACGTGGCCTTGTCTGTGAGAATATATGCTCCCATCTCCTCAGCCATCACCAGGCAGGCGCCCATGCCTGCATTGGCGGAAGTATACCAGTCCGTATAGTCGGCAAAGCTCTCCGGGGCATCGGTAATTCCGAGTGCTTCCGGCCAGAGCGACAGCTCTTTTGTGTGTGTCCCGGAACCGTCTCCGCGGGAAATAAACGGATATTTGCCGTCCGCGATTGCGGCAAACGCATCGAGAACGCTTTCACAGTCCTTCACGCCGGCGGGATCATCAGACGGTCCGCAGAGAACGAAATAATTATACAGGAAGGAAAGTCTCTCGCTCTCAAAGCCGGGAAGCACGTACGAAAATCCTCCGTCTACAAATTCTTCCTCCTGCGATTTGGCATGGACAAGAATCAGATCGGCATTTCCGTCTTTGGCGGCGGCAATCGCTTTGCCGGTCCCCGCCGACTGCACTTCGACAGTATAGCCGTATTCAGACTCGAATACCGGCAGCAGGGCGCCGAGAAGACCGGAGTCATTGACGGATGTCGTCGTCGACAGACGGATGACCGACGTTTCCTCCGAGGCGGGTGCGATTTCCCCTTCAAAAACCGGAGCTCCTTCCAGCAGATAGAACAGGCTGTCGCCGTATTCCTCCTGTCCGTATTCAGCAGCCAGTGTCATGGCCTCTTCGGAGAGGAACCAGTCGATCAGTGCCTCCGCACCGGCCGTATTCAGCGTCACATCCGAAACCGGATTGCCGTCTGCGTCCACGAACGGGGCATCGGGATTAACGGCCAGAAGCGAATAGGTATTGATCATATTATCATCCGCTTCCTTGAGAATCACGGTACTCACTTCGGCCATGCTTTCCGCAGCCGAAGTCACAGTGCTCTCTGCGGCAGAAACGGCAGACACCGCCGTCCCCGTGATCATGCCTGTGACAAGTGCGCCTGCCATCAGCCTGCTCAGTAGCTTTTTCATTGCTTTTTCCTCCCTTTTTCCACAAAAAAATGAGCCTGCGTCCAACTTAACAGCCTGTCCTCATATAATCCCGGACAGGTTCAAATCGGAAAGAGGCTCGTCCACCGCTTTCAACCGATCAATTCGGTTTTTTCACAGGTGAATTATATCATATCGTATCCCGATATGCAATTATACACAGAGATTAATTCCCGTAGGTTCCGGCGAACACATCCGCGATCCTCATCTGCCGGCAGTTGCTGCAGAGACCGTCCGCTTCCTGTCCGGCGCGTTCCGCCGCCATGGCGATTTCCTGCTCGGTTCCGATAACAGCGCCGCAGCGTCTGCACCGGACCAGACGGAAGCTCTTTCCCCAGATAATGCGGGTGTCCTTCGTCTCCTTCACTTCGATCGCATGTGTGGGACAGATGGATGCGCAGCTCCCGCACCCCACACAGACGCTGCTCGGCTCATGATACGGAGTGGCAATCTCTTTCGCGACTCCGCGGTTGACGGTCGAGATCGCCCCGACCGAGAGTTCCGCGCAGGCTTTTACACAGAGTCCGCACATCACGCACTTCCCGCTGTCGGCTTTGACAAAACGGTCAATCCGCGGAGCATCATATTTCTCGCAGAGAGCGCGGATCTCCGGGCTGTCCGGCGCACGTTTCTCCAGAAGCCGGAGAATAATGCCCCGCTCACGGCGCACCTTTTCGCTGTCGGTAAATACCTCGCACTCCTTTTCCACGGGATAGACGCAGGAAACCACAATCTGGGACCGTCCACGGGTGACCGTCTCAACAATGCAGAGCCGGCAGCACCCCTGTCCCTCCACTGCGTCGTGATGACAGAGCGTCGGAATCTCTATGCCGTTCCTTTCAGCGATCCGGAGAAGAAACTCGCCTTTTTCACATTCGCAGGATTTTCCGTTGATCGTGATTGTCATGCCTCTCCCCTCCCTTTCGTGATAATGGCGCCGAATCTGCATGCCTCGCGGCAGCTTCCGCAGCTGATACATTTCTCAGGGTCGATCCTGTGCGGCTGTTTCCGTTCTCCGGAAGCTGCGCCGGTCGGACAGACGCGGACGCACGCGGAACAGCCGGCGCACTTTTCCGGATTGACGGAAAACCGTGTCAGCTCCTTGCAGACTCCTGCCGGACATCGGTGTTCCCTGATATGGGCTTCATACTCCTCCCGGAAGTATTTGAGGGTGGAGAGTACCGGATTCGGTGCGGATTTGCCGAGTGCGCACAGAGAGCTGTCCTGCATCGTCTCCCCGAGACTTTCCAGCAGATCCAGGTCTTCCATCCTGCCGCGTCCCTCGCAGATATCCGTGAGAATGGCAAGCATCTGCTTCAGTCCCTCGCGGCACGGCGTACATTTGCCGCAGCTCTCTCCGCTCAGGAACTGCACATAGTACCTCGCCACTTCCACCATGCAGCTTCTGTCGTCCATCACGATCATGCCGCCGGACCCCATCATGGCGCCGTATTCCTTCAGCGTATCAAAATCCACCGGAAGATCAAGCATACTCGCCGGTATACAGCCGCCGGACGGTCCGCCGGTCTGCACTGCCTTAAACGGTCTGTTATTCTGAACGCCGCCTCCGATGTCATAAATCAGGTGCCGGAGCGTCGCGCCCATGGGCACCTCCACGAGGCCGGTGCGCTTCACTTTTCCCACCAGTGCAAAGACCTTGGTCCCCTTGCTCCGTTCCGTCCCTATGCCCGCATATTCCGCCCCTCCGTGGACGATAATATAAGGTACGTTGGCCAGCGTTTCCACATTATTCAGAACCGTCGGATGATCCCACAGGCCTCTCTGCACGCTGCGGATATACTTGGCACGCGGCTCGCCGACTTTTCCCTCGACCGACTGCATCAGCGCCGTTGATTCCCCGCAGACAAACGCCCCGCCGCCCCGCACGACAGACAGATGCAGTTTTCTGCCGGAGCCCATGATAGAATCCCCCAGAAATCCTCTCTCTTCCGCGGCGCGGATGGCGGCTCTCACATTCTGCACCGCAAGGGCATACTCATCCCTGATATACAGAAATCCTTCTTCCGCCCCGATCGCAAGAGCGCAGACCGCCATGCCTTCAATCACACTGTGCGGATCGCCTTCGAGGATGGACCTGTCCATAAACGCGCCGGGGTCGCCCTCGTCTCCGTTGCAGGCAACATACTTCGGAAACACATCATATCCCGCCGCCGTGCGCCATTTCGTGCCGGTCGGGAATCCCGCGCCGCCGCGTCCCCGAAGTCCCGAGGCGTCCATCTCGTCAAGAATTTCGTCCGGCGTCATGGCCAGCGCCTTCTTCAAAGCCTCATATCCTCCGGTGGCAATATAATCATCGACATCTGCCGGGTTGATTTTTCCGATGTTCCGGAGAGCGATTTTCAACTGCGGCGCATAGAACGGGTTCTCTTCCTGGCTGCGGACCGGTTTTCCGCTGTCGTCCTTATAGAGAAGTCTGTCCACGGTCTCCCCGTTTTTCACGGTTTTTTCCAAAATCTCCGGCACGTCCTTCACACGGACTCTGTAGTAGGAAATATGATCCGGTTCAATCGTGACGAGCGGACCGTTCTCACAGAAGCCGTTGCACCCCGTGCGCCTGATCTCACATTCGACAAGAGCATCCTCACCGGCCAGGCGCTCAAATTCCTCCGCCACAAGCCGGCTTCCGTTCGCCAGGCAGCCGGTCCCGCAGCAGACCTTTATATTCTTCTTCATGATTGCTCCTCCCGATACTGACTGAGGATCCCGGGCAGCTTCTCCAGTGTCATTTTTCCGTAGTAAGTCTCATCCACTACAAGAACAGGCGCCAGCGCACAGGACCCGAGACAGTTAACCAGTTCCAGGGAGAAGAGACCGTCTTCGGTCGTCTCGTCCTCATTGATACCCAGGATCCGCCTGATCCCGTCCTTCAGCGGACTTGCGCCGCGAATATGACAGGCCGTCCCGTCGCAGAGTTTGATAATATGCTTTCCTTTCGGCTTCAGGCTGAGAGCCTTGTAAAAAGTCGCCATGGAATAAAGCGATGACAGCGGACAGTCAAGATACTCCGACAGGGCTTCCATTCCCTCGCGGGGAATATAATTGTACTGTCTCTGCATGTCCTGCATAATGGCAAGACAGTAGCGCTGTTCACTCGGATACTGCCGCAGGATACTGTTGATTCCCTCCATGGAGAGCTGCATAAGCATCGCCGCCTTTCTTCAAAAAAAATATGGACAGTTTACAGTTTAAGATTTCGTCAGCCGCCTGCCACAACCGGGAACAGCTGAACGACGTCACTCTCCCGAAGGAGCGTGTCAAGTCCGTCCAGAAATTCCACGCGGCGGCCGTTTATCATGATGATGATCCTGTCACCCGGGGCCGTCCGGCCGGAATTGAAGAACTCTTCCGCAAACGGACTGCCGAACTGACTGCAGAGGGCGTCGCCGAGGTCCCTCACGGTATGTGGCGCGGCCATCGTCATTTCCTTCCGTCCGGTATATTCGGGATCGCGGTAATATGCAAAAAAGCGAATAGTCATAGACTCCTAAGCTCCGAAAACACAACAGCGAAACCGGAAGCGGTCTCCCCCTCCGGTTTCGCGTTCCCATATAATACTGATTATTTTATGCCAAGCTCTTCCAGCTTGTTGTCCGTAGGAATGCCGTCCTTCGTCCAGCCGCGTGCGGCATAATACTCGGCGAGCATGGTATAGAGCTCATTGACCCGGCCTTTGGCGGGCCCGGACGGAAGCGTCTCGCGCAGAAGCCGCGGCGGCAGCGTGTCTTTTTCCACACCGGCGGCGATATTGAACCGCTTCTCGAGATTCCAGATCCGCTCTCCCTTCAGCAGAATCTCTTCATCGCTCTCATCACTGCCCACGGCTTCGCGGTACATACCGGCGATCTCCTTAAGGCCGATGCCAAACGTTGTAAAGAGGCAGATTCCGCTCGCATCGCACAGGGCGGTCAGATCCTGGAACACCTTGAGCATCGCCGGCTTGTTCTCCGTCGTGAGCGGATCCATGGCCTGCGGTATGCCGAGCACCTCGGGAGAAATCATATATCCGCGGACATGGCAACCGCCGCGGTTGGACGTCGCATATTCGAGTCCGATGCCCTGAATGGCCCGTCCGTCATAAGCAGGCATTTCCTGTTTTTTAACGGACATGGACAGCTCCGGATGGCCGTATTTCTCAGCCATGCGGTAAGAGCCAAGGCCCATGATCTTGCCGAAGCCTTCTCCCTTGCAGGTCATCTCGGTAGCTCTGACCATGGCCGCAGCGTCGCCGAAGTGCAGCGGGAATCCGACATCTTCTTCCGTGATGGCGCCGATCTTATACAGCTCCATCGCACATGCGACGGTGGCTCCCATGGTGATGGGATCGATCCCGTACTGATTGCAGAGGAAATTGGCATTGCACACCGCGCCGAGGTCATCGATACCGCAGTCGGCGCCAAAAGACCATCCCGCTTCATATTCGGGACCTTCGCCCTTGGATTTAAAGGCGCCCGCCTTGATCTCGGTCAGACGTCCGCAGCCGATCGGACAGCCGAAGCACCCTTTGTTGCGGATCAGGTGACGGGCGGTGAGTGTTTCGCCGGAAATCTCGTCCGCATTCGGAAAAAGCGAGCCTTCGCTTCCGTTATTCACCGGCAGGCCTCCCACGCCGTTCACGATATTCACAAGGATCATGGTGCCGTAGGCACTGAGGCCGGCTCCCGTGACCGGATGAGCGCGGAGGGAATCTCTCGCTTCCACGATCTCATTGAAAAATGCCTCGGGCCTGGCCACTTTGACTGATCCGGTGCCTTTGACGGCAATCGCCTTGAGCTTTTTGCTGCCCATCACGGCGCCCATGCCTCCGCGGCCCGCTGCCCTGTGCTTGTCGTTCATAATGCCCGCAAACAGGACTCCGTTTTCGCCCGCGGCAGAGATGCAGGCAACGCGGAAATTGCTTCCGCATTCCTCATAGAGGGCTTCCGTGGTGTCGAAGACGTCTCTGCCCCACAGATGGGACGCATCTCTTAATTCCACTTCGTCATCATTGATATACAGATAGACGGGTTTCTCGGAAATATCCTCGAAAATAATACCGTCATAGCCGGCGAATTTCAGTTCCGGGCCGAAATGGCCGCCGGAATTGGCGGCGCCGATGGTGCCTGTCAGCGGGGATTTGGCCACCGCGTTATAACGTCCCGAAGAAGGAGCCGCGGTACCGGTCAGCGGACCGGTCATAATCACGAGATTGTTGCCGGGCCCGAGGGGATCACAGGCCGGATCACACTCGTCGCAGAAATACTTGGTGCCGAGACCGCGGGCGCCCACATACTGGGATGCATTTGCATCATTTAAAGGCTCTTTCCGGATTGTGCCGTTTTTCAGATTGATCCTGAGGATTCTGCCGATATATCCGTTATTCATTTTGCCGCCTCCTCTCCGATCAGATCACGGTACCTGTCACCGACGGCCTGACGCCGTTCATCCGTGGCGTCCGTATCCGTAAACGTAATCGCTCCGGTCGGACAGTGGCGGGCGCACTTCGGTTCGCCTCCGCAGAAATCGCATTTAAAGACTCTTCCCGCGGCGGGGTGATAGGAAATGTTGCCGAGCGGACATGCATTCAGGCACATTTTGCAGCCGATGCATTTTCCGTAATTGATTGTCACGGCACCGGATGCGTCCCTGCTGATTGCATGGACGGGACATACCTTCATGCAGGAAGGTTCCTCGCACTGCAGACACATCACGGGTATGGCAACCGCTGCCTGCTCATATTCAAATACTTTCACATTTGCCATTTTGGGGTTGAACTGATTGTAATGGCCGAAGGAGCACATAAGCTCGCAGGTCCGGCATCCGATACATTTTTCAGGTTTGATCAGAAGCTGTTTCATAAGCATCCCGGTTAATAATCCGGATCACCTCCTTATCTGATTTTACTGTCATAATTGTAATTTAGAGGGAATTGTCATGCAATATCCGGGCCTTATTTCTTCATTGCTTTTTGGAATAACGGGACTTATACTGAAAACAGAAAATATTGCAGATCATGCCCGGGTATTCTCGTAAAAAGCAAAAGATTCCCGGGCTTTTTATTAATTATTATCGGAAACGGATGAAATGAAAGGGAGGTCAGGCCATGAGGATGGCGCAGCTTCGGTATTTTGTCACGATCGCGCAGCTGGAAAACCTCTCCCAGGCTGCAGAGCTTCTGCATCTCACGCAATCTTCTCTCTCGAAGAATCTGTCGACTCTGGAAGCGGAGCTGGGAATGCCCCTCTTTCAGAGAAACGGCCGTCACCTGACCCTGAATCCCGCGGGTGCCAGACTTCTGGAATTCAGCAACATGGTGCTTCGCGAGCTGGACTACACACTGGATGACATGCGCCTCCTGTCCACGGGGACGGGGTCCCGCATCCGGATCGGAACGGCCGGCATGAGCCCGGAGCTCACTCTCTGTCTCGCCGGCTTCCGCAAGAAATCACCGGAGGCGGAATTTGAAATCACGGGCGATATTGAGTCTATGGAGCATATCGACATCAATGCATTTGACATGCTCATCTGTCCGCTGGAGCTGAAATATAAAAAGTATACGGGATATCCGCTGTATGAAGAGCATTATTTCCTGGCCGTCCGGGCGGGGCATCCGCTTGCCGGAAAACCGTTCATCAGAGCAAAAGCACTGGAGGGACAGGATGTGGTATTTATGCGGAGCGGCCGCGGTTTTGAAGAATATCCGTACCGGATCTCAAGTGCGCTGGCTCTTCGTTTTCATTCCGTCAGCTATGCGGACAAAAGGGAATACCACCGCCAGATGATTTCGGACGGACTCTGCGCCGGTTTCGTCCCGGACGGCTGTGCTTCTTTCTACCGGGGAGGCAATCTCCGTCTGATTCCCATACAGGACAGACGGTTTTCCAGGCAGATGATGGTCTGTTTCCGGCGGGAAAAAACTCTCTCGCCGTATGTGCGGGAGTTCCGGAACTATGTGTTCGATTACTTCTCCGTTGATACAAAGAAGCAGACCTGATACGAATCCGCCCGGACCGGAAGTCTCACTCCATGGGGATCACTTCCCAGTCGCTTCTCAGAAGATCCGCTATCAGGAGCCCGCCCTCGAGCACTGATCTTCTGCCGCACAGAAGTTTGACCGCCTCCGCGGCCTGAATCGCGGCGCAGAAAGGAGGCGTGAAAGACAGGCTTGTTTTGCTTCCGGGAACAAAGCCCGGTCCGTAGAGCTGGTGAAGGACCCGCTTCCCCGGTCTTGCGGCCGTCACCTGGGCAGTCCATCCCTGAATGGCTCCGTGGACAATCGTCACACGCTGCCGTTCGCATGCGTCTTCCAGCAGCAGACGGGCCTGTGCATTATCGAGGGCATCCAGGACCAGATCCTGCCCCTCCGCCAGCGCATCGGCGTTGTCTTCGGTGATAAATACATCGGCCGCCGTGACGCGGACAAGCGGATTTGTGTTCCGGGCCCGCTCAGCCGCTGCTGCGGCCTTGTTGCGGCCAAGCTCGTTTACGCCGGACAGAAGCTGCCGGTTCAGATTGCTCTCTTCGAAAACATCTCCGTCTGCAACCGTCAGCTCCCCGACCCCCATACGGACAAGATACTCGATGATATAGCCCCCGAGTCCGCCGCAGCCCGCGACCAGCACCCGTTTTTTTGAGAGCAGTTCCTGTTCTTCCAAAGAGACAGACGGAATATTCCGTTCATATCGCAGATCCATACCGATCACCTCCTGTCGCCAGTATATGCGCTCATGCAGGGCTTTGCAACGGTCCGGATCTATTCCCTTAAAGGAGATTTTCTATCTATGCTTTCTGTAAAAACACCGGAAGAAGTCATGACGCTTCTGAAAGAATCCTTCCCTTCCGGAATAACGGGAGAGACGGTGATCCCGCTCTCCGAAGCACCCGGCAGGGTGCTGTGCGAAGCAGTGACCGCGGATGAGTATATTCCCGGTTTCGACCGCTCCTCCGTTGACGGCTATGCCGTCCGTGCCGCTGATACCTTCGGGTGCTCGGACGCCATACCGGCTCTGCTTGCCGAAAGCGGCGAAATCCTGATGGGAGAAAGCGCCGGCCTGATTCTTTCACCCGGAGAATGTGCGGCAATTCCCACGGGCGGCGCCGTCCCGGCCGGTGCGGATGCCGTCGTCATGATTGAATATACCGAAGACTACGGGGACGGCACAATCGGAATTCTGAAAAGCGTCTCTCCGGGAGAAAACATGGTCTTCCGCGGAGATGATCTGCGCCCCGGCACGGTGCTTCTTCCGAAAGGCAGAAAGCTCTCGGTACCGGACATCGGTGCGCTCGCTGCCATGGGAATGGACCGCGTCCGGGTCTTCCGAAAGCCGCTTGTCGGCATTATTTCCACCGGAGATGAACTTGTGCCGGTCTCGGAAACTCCTGCCGGAGGACAGATCCGGGATGTCAATTCTTCCATGCTTGCGGCTCTGGCCGCAGACGCCGGAGCGGATGTTCGCAGCTTCGGAATTCTGAAGGATGACGAGAATCTGCTCGGGAAGACGCTCGACGCGGCGCTGTCTGAATGTGATCTGGTCCTGCTCTCCGGAGGCAGCTCCGTGGGCATCAAAGACGCCGCCCTCCGCGTCATCGAAAGCAGGGGGGAAGTCCTGCTTCACGGCATTGCCATGAAGCCAGGCAAACCCACGATCATCGGCCGGATCGGCGGGAAACCCGTGTTCGGTCTTCCGGGACATCCGGTGGCCGCCTTTTTCGTGTCCGACCTCTTTGTCCGGCCGCTGATCGGCCGTCTCATGGGCAGAAGCGTCCGGATCCGCACCGTCCCGGCACGGATTACGGAAGCGGTCAGCGCCAATCACGGGCGCGCTCAATATATGGGGGTTTTTCTGTCCGGCAGTGAGGACAGCCTGTCGGCAGTTCCGGTCCGGAGCAAATCCGGCCTGATCACGGCGCAGGCCGGCTCGGACGGGTATTTCTGTATTCCGCGTGACTGCGAGGGCGTTCCTGCCGGAGCAGAGATCCGGGTGAAGCTTTATACATCAGATTGAGAGGATTTATCATGGCGTTTCAATATCTCACCAACACTTCCCTGAAAGAGGCAAGAACTGCTTTTCTGGACGCACTTAAGAGTTCCGGGTTCGGTCCGGACACGGAAACCGTCCCCGCGGCGGAATCCTGCGGCCGCATCACCGCCGCGGCCGTTTATGCCGCAATCAGTGCTCCCCATTATCTGGCGAGTGCCATGGACGGCATCGCCCTGCGCGCCGGGCTTACGTTCGGAGCCACGGAGACGACGCCGGTCACTCTGCGCGAAGAAGATTTCATCGTCGTGGATACGGGCGATCCCGTCCCGGACGGATGCGACGCAGTCGTGATGACAGAAGATGTCATCCGGCAGGAAGACGGCTCCGTCCGTCTCTACGCCTCCGCCTCCCCGTGGCAGCATATCCGCCAGATCGGAGAAGATATCTGCGCGGGAGAAATGATTCTTCCGTCCCACATGCGGATTTCGCCTTCCGCCATCGGAGCCATGCTGGCAGCCGGCGTGCTGTCAGTGGAAGTGCTGCGGCGCCCGAGGATCGGCATCATCCCGACCGGTGACGAAATCGTGCCTCCGAGCGCGGATCCGAAGCCGGGGGATATTGTGGAGTTCAACTCTTCCATCTTCTCCGCCATGATCAGAGAATGGGACGGCGATCCGGTCGTGTATCCGATCGTACCCGATGACAGGGAACTGCTCCGCTCCGCTCTCCTCACCGCAATTAAGGAGTGCGACGCGGTACTGCTGAATGCCGGTTCCTCCGCAGGGAGAGAGGACTATTCCGCCGAAGTGATCGCCGAAACCGGCACCGTTCTCTGCCACGGCATTGCCATCAAGCCGGGCAAACCGGCCATCCTCGGCCTCAGCGGAAACAAAGCCATTCTGGGCGTACCCGGGTATCCCGTCTCGGGAATTCTCGTGCTCACCGAAATACTCCGCCCGCTCCTCGATGTGTGGTACGGGACGGCTCCGGACAGCGGGCAGACGGTTGACGCCGTTCTGTCCAGGCCCGTCGTTTCCGGGCTCAAATATCAGGAATATGTCCGGGTACACATGGGCAGAGTGAACGGCAGGCTGATTGCCTCTCCGCTCAGCCGGGGCAGCGGCGTCGTGTCTTCATTTATGAAAGCGGACGGCATCCTGACCATACCGCAGGGAACGGAAGGCCATGCGGCCGGCGAGACGGTCCGGGTGAAGCTTCTCCGTCCCGCCGAAGCCCTTGACAACACTCTGGTGGCCATAGGAAGTCATGACCCGCTTCTGGACGAATGCGCCGATCTGCTCCACCGCGCCGATCCGGGCCTCTTCATGAGTTCCTCCCATGTCGGTTCCATGGGCGGCATCATGGCCGTCAGGAGGGGAGAAGCACATGTTGCCGGGATTCATCTTCTGAATGAAACGGACGGCACTTATAATACTGCTTCCGTCCGCAGATATTTTCCGAAGGGAGGCGTCAGTCTGGTCGAATGTGTCGGCCGCACACAAGGACTGATGGTGGCGCACGGAAATCCTCTGGGCATCCGCTCTCTTCAGGATCTTACCAGAGACAGCGTCCGTTATGTCAACCGGCAGAAAGGTTCCGGCACCAGGATTCTGACCGATTATCTGTGCAAAACGGAGGGAGTCAGTTCCCGCAGAATCTCCGGCTACGACAGAGAAGAATTCACCCACACTTCCGTGGCCGCCCAGATTGCCGCCGGCACCGCCGACGCCGGTATGGGAATTTATTCGGCGTCCCGGTTGTACGGACTGGATTTTCTGCCGCTCTGCACCGAACAATATGATCTGCTGATACCCGACTATGCCATCGGTCTTCCGATGGTGCAGCGTCTGCTGGAAGTGCTCCGCTCCGATGACTTCCGGCAGCGGCTTAAAAAGATGGGCGGCTACACTCTGAAAAATCCCGGCGCGATACGCCGCCATTTCTGAAATGCTGTATACGGATGCAGCCGTGATCGGAGCGGGAGTTCTCGGCTGTTTTACCGCGAGAGCTCTCACGGAGCTTGAGATTTCCGTGACCGTCATCGAGGAGAAGGAGGATGTCTGTACCGGCATAACCCGGGCCAATACAGGCATCATTTACACAGGCTGTGACAACCGGCCCGGTTCGCGGAAAGCCGCCATGTGCGTGAAAGCAAACCGGGAGTTTGATCAGCTGGCACGCGGGCTTGACGTGCGCTTCAGCCGCTGCGGTTCCGTGATGGCGGCCTTCGGGCCGCGCGGAGAAGATGTTCTTCGCAGAAAATACCGGCAGGGTCTCTCGAACGGTGTACCGGGACTGCGGCTCTTAAGCCGTGATGAACTGGCAGAAGCCGAGCCCCTTTTGAGCCGGGATGCCGTTCTGGGGCTTTATGCACCCGGCACCGGCACAGTCGAGCCCTGGGAGCTCGGAATCGCCGCTTTTGAAAACGCCTCTGCCAACGGCGCCCTGTTCAGGTTAAATGAAAAAGTGATTCACATGGAGCGCTCAGGAAGCCGTTTTATTCTGGAGACAGACCGGGAAACAATCCTCGCCCGGACCGTGATCAACTGTGCAGGTCTGTCTGCCGACGCGGTGCGGGAAATGCTCCGTGTTCCTGCCGTGAGGATTTTTCCGACGGGAGCGGATTATATCGTCCTCGGCGACTCCCTTAAGGGACAGATCCGCCACGTGATTTTCCATGAACCGGAAGAGAAACGAAAAGGACTCACCATTGTTCCCGCTGTTGACGGAAGTATTCTGGCCGGACCGACAGAGCGGAGCGCGGATCTCGCCCCGGAAGGAGCGACCTGTGCGGAGGGGCTGGAAGAACTGAGGAAACTATGCGCCGAGGTTGTTCCGGACCTGCCTCTTACAGAACAGATCCGTACATTTTCCGCCCTGCGTCCGAATCCCCGCTCCGTGCAGCGGGAAAATGGCCGCTGGGTTCCGGTGGATCACTCAATCCGCGATTTTCTCATCTTAAACGAAGACGGACTCATCAGTCTCATCGGAATCAAAACCCCGGGGCTCACCTGTGCCGCGGAGCTCGGCCGCTTCTGCGCGTCTCTGGCAGCCGGCGCCCTCTCCGGCCCCGGCAGAAACAGACACTTTAACCCGCGCCGCACCGGAATCCCCCGTGTGCATGAGATGAAAGAGAACGACAGGGCCGCCCTGATCAGGACGGATCCCGATTTCGGTGAAATCGTCTGTCAGTGCCATGATGTGACGGCAGGGGAAATACGGGAAGCGATACGGCGGGGCGCCGTTACACCGGACGGCGTAAAGCGCCGGACGGGAGCGGGAATGGGAGTCTGCCAGGGCTGCCGGTGCATAAGCCGTGTACAGGCCATGCTGACCGGAATGCGTAAAAACGCACCGCAGACAGACAGCCCCGGACACTCCGGGACGGAAAAACCGGAGGAGAGGCATGGAATATACTGATATTCTTGTAATCGGGGGAGGCGCCGCCGGGATGGCGGCGGCACTGGCGGCATCAGAGGCTGGCCGAAGAGTCCTGCTCTGTGAAAAAGAAGACCGCCCGGGAGGCATTCTCAACCGCTGTACTCACAGGGGTTTCGGCAGAGCCTTCCTGGGACGGGATCTCACGGGACAGGAATATGCCGGCTTTTTTGCGGAAAGACTGTATAAATCGGCGGCAGAAGTTCGGACGGGCGTCACGGTCCTCTCTCTTTCTCAGGACCGCACGGCTCTTCTGTCCGGCAGAAAAGGACTGTTCCGCATAAAGTTCCGCTTCTGTATTCTCGCAGCAGGCTGTCTGGAAAAGACGCCCGGTTCTCTCGGCATCCCCGGAACACGTCCCGCCGGTGTATTAACCGCCGGCACTGCACAGCTGCTGGAAAATACAGACGGGCTGATCGCCGGTTACCGGCCGGTCATCCTCGGAAGCGGCGATGTGGGGCTCATCATGGCCCGGCAGTTTGCGGAATCCGGCCGGGAAGTCGTGGCCCTGATCGAACAGAAAGATCAGGTGGGCGGGCTCCTCCGAAACCGCAGGGAGTGCCTCGAGCCATACCGCATTCCGGTTCTGCTTCATACAGCCGCAGTCGAAATTCTCGGCAGGGACAGAATTACAGGCGTCAGAATCCGGGATCTCGAAACAGGTTTCACGCGGATCCTTCACTGTGACACGCTGATTACCGCCGCGGGCCTGATTCCGGACCGGACACTCTGCCGGGATCTTATGCCGGCAGGCCGCCTGCCCGACTGGCTCCGGCTCTGCGGCAACTGTGAGAGCATACATGACATCGTGGACAGCGTCACCCGCGAGGCCATGGCCCTCGGCGCCTCCCTCGGACAGGAAGCGCCCCGGAAATGATCCGCCGGAACTCACCCGCCGATACTGATCATGCGGCCTGTCTCCGTAATCATGTCCGGTTCTTCGAAACAATGCTGTTCCGGTTTCGCATAAACAGCCTGCTCAATGGCCTGCCGCAGCATGGCCTCCGAGGGCTTGCCGCCCGGGCCTCCCCGGAGAATCGGCATCAGGTTCGCAGTTTCGCCATAGCAGAGACAGGGCTTCAGCCTGCCCTGCGAAGTGAGTCTGATCCGGTTGCAGCTTCCGCAGAATTTTCCGTGCATGGCACTGATAAAGCCGATGCTGCCCGTCCATCCGGGAATCCTGAGATAAACCGCCGGCCCGTTTCCGTGTACGGAAGAGTCCTCCTGCAGATCCGGATGAAGCGCGCGGAACCGCTCCTTCAGTTCCGTATTGGCGACGCCTTCTCTCTTCTGACCGAACCCGATCGGCATCAGTTCGATAAACCGCACGTCCATCTGTCTGTCTCTGGCCAGCGAAGCCAGTTCGTACCACTCGCCGTCATTGATGCCCCGCTGCAGAACCACATTGATTTTCAGCCTCAGCTTCGAATCCAGGACCCGTTCCACACTGTCAAGCACGGAAAGAAGTTCATCGCGGCCGGTAATGGCCGAAAAGCGTTCCCTGTTCAGGGTATCGAGACTGACATTCACGGCATCCAGACCGGCATCCAGAAGCGAGGACAGACATTTCCCGAGCAGCACGCCGTTTGTGGTCATTGTCACCTGCTCAATACCCGGTATCGCTTTCAGCGACCGGATCAGATCCGCGCATCCGAGCCTCGCCAGGGGTTCTCCGCCCGTGATCTTGAGCTTGCGGATTCCGAGCGCGGCAGCGGCACTGCAGATCTCACAGATTTCCTCGTACGTAAGGATATCCTTCATGGATACGAGATCCACGCCCTCCGGCATGCAGTAAATGCAGCGGAGATTACAGCGGTCCGTAATGGAGATCCGCATATATTCAATTGATCTGCCGTATCTGTCCAGCATATCCTTTGTCCCCTTCATCTTAAGTGCGGCTGCGATCCGCCGGTCAGAATCCCTCCCGCCGCCCTTTCCTGCGGGCTTCGATTCTCTTTTCCGCGCCGTCCCATTTGGCCTGCTCGGAAAAATTCTCGATTTTCAGTCCATAAGGAACCGGTGTCGGTTTGCCGTTTTCATCGATACAGACCTCCGTCAGAAAAGCTCTGTTGATCGGGCGGCGCATGCCCGTCTCCCGGTCTTCGATCCACGTGTCGACGCGGACCTCGATGGACGTCCTTCCGACATGTGTCACATAGGCAATCATGACGAGCGTGTCATTCAGATAGGCGCCTTTTTTAAATTCCAGGTGCTCAATCGAGACAGTCGCCACATTCATGCCCGCATGGCGCATGGCCGCGATGCCGGCAATTTCATCAATCCACTCAAGAAGCCTCCCGCCGAAGAGGCGGTTCATCCCGTTGATGTCCGGGTAGCGCAGTGAATGCGTCGCTTCCGTGCGGGAATAGCTGACGGTCCTGTATCCCTTTTCATACATTCCGGAACACTCTCCTTCTTTTTGATCTCATGATCCTCTCTCGATTATAAAACGGTCAGGGAGATGAGAAAACAAAATTCTTTTTATTAATGGCATACATCATGATTGATTCTGTGCATCCTGTCAGAGTCCGAACAGAATCCCCGCCGCAGCGGAAATCGCAATAAAAGACACCGGATGCCATTTCAGCTTCCTTTTCGCGACAAAAATGACGACGGCCATCAAAACCGCTTTCCAGACAAACAGATCCGGCAGGCTGCCTCCTGCGGAGAATGCTTCCGGATTCAGGAGCGCGACGCGGGCGACGTTCAGTCCCGCCGCCGTAATCATGGCGATGGAGGCGGGCCGGAGCCCGTAAAAAACAGCCTCTACCGCCGTGCTTTCCCGGAATCTGCGCAGAAAGCGGGCAATGATCAGAATAATCACGACCGACGGCAGCGCCAGGCCGACAGTTGCCAGAATTCCGCCTGCCACCCCCGCGGTCTTATAGCCCGCGTAAGTCGACATATTGATGCCGATGGCCCCCGGCGTCGATTCGCTTATGGCAATCATATCGGCAATATCCGTATGTGTAAACCAGCCGGTTTTGTCGGACATCTCATATAAGAAGGGGAGCGTCGCCAGCCCTCCGCCGATGGAAAAAAGTCCGGTTTTCGCAAATTCCAGTATCAGGCGAATGAGTGTCATGACCTGTCACCCCTCTTTCTCTCTGACGTTCTCCTTAATTTTATTGAAGAGGCAATCAGCCCGCTCACGCCGGCGAGAATCACCAGTAATGCGGCGGGGATCTTGCGCGGCAGGAACCCCGAAAAAGCGTTCAATGCAAAAACCGCCAGATACAGCGCCAGCGTAAACGGATCCACCACGGATTTTTTCCACAGGCGGAGCACCGCTTCGACGATCAGGACGCAGACGCAGACGCGGATTCCCGCAAAGGCATGCCGGACGGCCGCAATCTGAGCGAAATTACTGAGAAACGCCGCAA
>CACXFM010000065.1 GCA_902766955.1 uncultured Lachnospiraceae bacterium
AATCGTTTCTTTGATTTTTTCGAAATATTTCGGTTCGGTTTTTGTTCCTTCGGAAACGATCAGATGATATTCCGGAGAGATCATCTGACGGGAATCGCGACGGGGCTTCATCCAGGACTTTCCCAAGTCAGATTTTTTTGGAGGCTTACGGCTCATAGTTACACCTCCCAACTCAGCATATTTCTGAGATACGGATCCGCCCCATACCTTCCTTCCAGATACTGTTTATCATAAGCGGCCGTGTTGTTAATGGGATCATTATTTTCCTTGCGCAGTTCAGAGAGGGAATAAACTTCACTGCTGTTATCGGAATTCAAAGCGGCGAACCAGATCTCATCCCTGCGGAATATGCTGTTCTTCATTGTGGACATGTCATGGGAAGTGAAGAGCAGCTGGGCTCCGTTTCTGTTGATTTCCGGGTTTGTAAAGAGCCGGATGACATAACGAAGAAGCTTCGGATGCAATTTGGCATCCAGCTCATCAACGATTACCAGACGTCCCTCCTTCAGAGCCAGCAGGATAACCGGGAGTGCGGCAAAAAGCTTTCGGGTTCCATCGGATTCACTGGAAAAGGGGAGCTCATAAAGTGTATCATGCAGGGTCCTCTGCAGGTAGAATTCATTGCTCTGCTGATCAAATCGGTATCCGGTGATAGCGATTCCCATGTCATTCATCATGGTAAGAAACTGCTTTTTTGAAAATTGATCATCAGAGAGCAGAATCTGTTGATCTGCCAAGGGATTCGCATAGTTTCGAATAATACACTTTTCGAACCAGCTAATGACATCTGTAATCACAGGAATGGAATAGTTGATTGCAAGGAAGGAGAGCAGTGGCATCTTGACATTTACTTTGGTGTTGATATTCTTGCTCCCCAGAATTGGTCCCAAGGATATCCCTTTAAGACTGCGTTCAAAGATCCTGGCTGTCCGGCTGGCACCGAGTTTGCGGCGGTAGAGCGTTTCCTCATTTATTTCATCTCGAAGAAGTACAATATAGTAGCGGTATTCATAATCTCCGATGCGGAAAAACAGCTGGAAACGGGATGGTTCATTCTGGGAATCCTTATCGAACAAATATGGGATACAGGGAATCTTCTGTTGTACGATGAAACGGGTATGATTCTTGCCAAGCTCAAAAACAGGCGCAGATACAAGTGATATCACACATCCCAGAGCAGCCAGGAGGTTTGACTTGCCGCCTCCATTTGGCCCATAGATTACACCAGCAGGCAGGATGTCATTTCCCTTTTCAGTCTTTAAAAGGCTGTCCTTGAACTCAGAAAGTGCCGCGGCCTGAAAATCGAATGTAGTTTCATCGCGATAGGAACGGAAGTTGCTGAATGAAAACTGGCATAACATGATAGCCACCTCCTTCAACTGGTGTTTCTTTCATGCTCATGATAGCATGAAACCATCAAACAATCAATGCTTAAGCCTGAAATGTAAAAAAATATTTCATATAATGCATTTAAAAACGAAAAAATGAAGATTTCGACAGAATTACCTGTCCCACCCACCTGCCCACAAAACGTCTCCAAATACAGACTTATCCCCAATCATCCGCTCGTAGTGATAAAATGAATTTATTGTCAGAGGAGGGCTATCATGAAAGAGGACATTGGAAGCGGTGGCCTTATGAACACACAGCTGATCAATGGCGTCATGATCGACTGGGAAAAAATCGACAGAGACAGCTATCTGCGGCAGATCCCCGCAATCAGCGGTTTAGAGACCGTCTCTTTTACACATCCGGTTACTTTTCTGGTCGGTGAAAATGGCAGTGGAAAATCGACTCTGCTGGAGGCAATTGCAGTAGAATACGGGTTTAATCCCGAGGGAGGAACCAGAAACTACAGCTTTTCCACCTATGATTCGCATTCGGAACTATGCCGGGCGATTCGTCTGTCCAAGGGAGTCCGCCGCGCGTCATATGGTTACTTCCTGCGGGCGGAGAGTTTTTACAACGTCGCTACGAAGGAAGAAGAATACAGCAGGGGGCCCGGCGGGAGACCGCAGCATTTCCATGAGCAATCTCATGGCGAGAGTTTTCTGGCACTCGTACAGAACAGCTTTCACGGAAACGGCCTGTATCTGCTGGATGAACCGGAAGCAGCACTTTCGCCTCAGCGGCAGCTGACATTGCTGATGGAGATAGACAGATGCGTGAAAGAAGGATCACAGTTTATCATCGTTACACATTCGCCGATCCTTCTGGGCCTCCCCGGTGCGGAAATCCTGAGTTTTGACGACGGGCCGATCCATCCGTGCGCATATGAGGAGACCGACAGCTATCAGGTGACAGCCATGTTCATTAACAACAGGGAGCAGATTCTACACCGGCTGGCTGTTTGGCGAAGGCGGACTGCTGGAAGGGAAACTTCCGGAGGGAACGGACGTAGACGGCATGATCAATACCCTGAAGGGAAAGCTGGGAGAAGCGGACAGTGAGATCTCTCAGCTGGCGGAAGGCATAGTCGAGAAGGTGAAGGAGAAATACGGCTCATATGATCCGGAATCGCTGAAAGAGATTCTGACACCTATTCTGGAAAAGATTCTGGGAGACGAAGCGGCCCTTGGAGAGCTGGGAGATCTGGGAAACTTGGATTTTGACAAGGCGCTTGCGCAGAATGCGATGGCCAGAGAGCTGACCGCGGATTACATTCGGGACAAAAATGCCGACATTCTGGAAAGCGGTGATGTGCAGATCGTGGATGTCAACAATATTTTCGACGAAATGAGCCGTTCGGATTCGGAGGAGTTCCCGCATGTGGCGTATGTCCTGCAGAGTAACTATACGGAGGATGAGGAGCATCAGCTTCACTATCTGTGCGAGAGTGAGGATCTGATTCAGCTGACACTTCATGAGGAAGAGGACGGGAGCTTAACGGTTTCGGATACGCAGATTGTGGAAGAAGAGGACTATGAGGCATTTTTGCAGGATTTATGCAAGAATGGCTACAAGACAGCGGAAGATTGCCTGGATTCCATAGAGTATGGGAAGGCGTGCTTCCCGTATGTACTGTCGGATTATCTGGAGGAACATCAGGAATACACCGGGATCGAATACGATGGAGAGATGCATACGGCTGAGGAACTGGATGAGATTGCCGCCGAGCATGAAGCCGCTTTATATCCGGAGGAAGCCGCCTTATATTTACAGGAAGCTGAGTCAGACGCTCAGTAATTGAAAGAAAGGATCGTTATGGATTTATCATTTATCAATCAGACAGAATATATTCTGGATGCATGGGAAAAGCACGTGTCAGACAACCCGTCTGCATTGATGCTCACGGATGAACGTCATCCGCGCGGCCTCAGCAGGCGGCAGGTAGATGTACTGTCCGGCCGGATCTATGCCTGGCTGAAAAAGAAAAACATCGGCCGGGAGGAAAGAGATTCTGTGTCATGCCTTTGAGAAAGCACTGAATACGGATCGCGTCGGGATACTGGATAATTTCTACCATCTGGGCGGAGATTCCCTGGGAACCATGCGGGTTCTCGCCGAGGCGAACCTGCCCGGCCTTCTCGCATCGGATATCTTTGAAGGCTGCACGCCGGAGCGCATCGCGGACATTTATGAAAAGAGAACCAGCGGTGATGAGCCGGAAGACGTGACCGAGACAGAAGAGCGGGAAAGAAAGAAGGCACATCCTCTCACCCCCAATCAGATCTCGATTTTCGATTACTGGATTTTCTCTCCGAAAACGATCATGTGGAATCTTCCGCGTCTGTATCGTTTTTCGGCGGATACGGACGCCGGCCGTCTCTGCGATGCACTGAACCGGGCACTGGCAAACCGGACAGCGCTGTATACGGTTTTTGAATTCAACGAGGAATGCTCGCTGGTCCAGCGGATCGCACCGGAAAAGATTCTCAAAGTATCTGTGGAGAAGATCTGCGAGGCGGAATTTGCTGAAAAGAAGGAAACGCTGCTGCAGCCTTTCCGTCCGATCGGCGAGCCGCTGGTTCACGCCGGAATCTGGCAGACAGAGGAAGCAGTCTATCTGTTTTTTGATGTTCATCATATTATGACCGACGGTCTCGGGATGCAGCTTCTCAACGAGGACATCGTCCGGGCCTTCAAGGGAGAACCTCTTGAGCCTGATACCTACTACGCCTACCTGTACCAGCAGGAACAGATGCGCCTTGGCAAAAAATACGCTGAAGACCGTGCGTTTTTCGACAGCCGCTACGGAAAAGATGACTGGTGCATTAACCTTGTTCCGGATATGATGATCGTCTGCTATGAAACGGCGGATATTATGAGCGGCAGCAGCATCGGATCAATCGGGGGGACAAGACTGGACGTGCAGAGTCATGCCCCGATCAATTCCAGGAGCCTGGCTGTTCAGATTATCGAGAACAAAGACGGGATCCTTCCGTTCCTCATGTTCAATCAGGCGTTGTACTCAGACGAAAAGGTAGGGCGGACCGTGGAGCTCTTCTCAAATCTGCTGGATCGAATCCTGAAAACAGAGGATCCGGAGACGACCTTGATCTCACAATTGCTTCATTAATATTGACGAAAAGCGCCCCGGCAAAACCGGGGTGCTTTTCATCGTGTTTGGACCACCTCCGAGCGGGCGCATCGAATCAATTTTTCATAAGTATCTCCTTTACAGGTTTACTGAGGAAGAACGACTGATCATTCCGAAAGGCCTAATCTGTTTCCCTTACTCTGTTTGCTGTTAACAGAGAATGTTTGAATTGTAACACGGTACGAATGGATATTTGTCCAGCCTCATAGACAGTTGCCGGGTTTCGTAAGTCCTCCTTCGCGAAATTTACAAGGTCTGTAAAAGTGATGATTGATAGGGACGGAAGCAACGGAATCCACAAAATATCTGATCAACGTGATAAAATGAACTAAACGTATTTTCTATTGAGGGCAGAACGCTATGGAAAAGTACAGGCAGAGTACGACCTTCCCGGATGAAGTCTTTATAGAAGTTCATGTGGAAGAATTCAAGGGAGTCCGGCTGAAGCTGCGATATCGAATGGAAAGGGCCGGTCAGAAAACCGTCTGCGAAACCTGGTCCGAGCAATGTTTTCTGGACAGGGAAGGAAACCTTATCAGACTGGATAAACGATACCCGGAGTTCTATCATGTCCTGAGAGATCTTGTGAAACAGGAGCAGGACGGCCATGCGGCAGAGGAGTGATATGCGGTGAATGCAAAACGGGGCTATGTGCCGGAGGACGAGCGCAACTTCTCACCGGAAGCGATTTTTACAATGCAGACAGCATCGCGACACATCCGCTATCTGATCAACGAGGGATATGACCTGAAGCAGGCATCGACATTTGTCGGCAACCATTTTCTGCTGTCCGAGAGGCAGCGGCTGGCCATTATGCGGAGCCTGGCGACCGACGAGCAGCTTGAAGGCCGCAAAAACAGGCAGATCCCTATCTCGGATCTGTTGGATCAAGAAGTCTGGATTGACGGGTTCAATACGATCATCACGCTGGAGGTCATGCTGAGTGAGGGGATCCTGCTCTCGTGCATGGACGGCACGATCCGGGATCTGGCGGCGCTCAGGGGGACTTACCGTCTGCTTCCGGAGACTTCGGAAGCGGTTTGTATAATGTTCCGAGTCCTTACAAAGGCTGGGATCAGGAAGGCGACGATTCTGCTTGATGAACCTGTGTCCAACTCCGGACGGCTGAAGGCATTGATTGCGGAGATCGGAGAGAAATTCGCTTTTGAGCTGGACATACAGATTCTTAAGGATGTGGACCGAACCTTATATACGAAAGAAAATGTCATTACGTCGGATTCGGTGATTTTGGACCACTGCATCAGTTGGGTGAATCTGGCTGCGGAGTGTGTAAATGAACACTTTATGAGAGAGGGCGCGGACACTGACGGGAAAGAAGAAAGTAAAAATCCTGTTTATCGGAAACAGCCATACATACTATCATGACCTGCCTGCATGGGTGGTGCTCATGGCAAAGGAATCAGGGTATGAGTGCGATGTGACGATGCTCGCACATGGCGGGTGGTACCTGCATCAGCATGTGGAAGAACCGGATGTCCGCTTCAATATCAAGTACGGTCATTACGATTATGTGGTGCTGCAGGAGCACTCACATCCGTTTGATGATATACCGGGATATATCGAAGCTGCGACAACCCTTGCTTCCTGGATCTGTGAAGCCGGAAGCATACCGGTGATCTACGGAACCTGGGCGATGAAGGCAGAGGAAGAATTTCAGGCGGCAATGAACTACGTCAACAGGAAACTAGCGAAAGATCTTGGGGGCTTGTACGCGCCGGTCGGGGAATCCTGGTGGTCGTATCAGGCCAGCTGGCCGGATATAGAGATGTATGATGCGGATGGGGCGCATGCCTCAGAACACGGTATTGAATTCGCTGCAAAAATCATCTGGAGCACGATCGAAACGGATTTCAGACATGAAAAATAACAGTATTGTTCGGAAACATATACGATTTGAAGGCTATGTGCAGGGAGTCGGCTTCCGATACCGGGCCCGCCATGCAGCAGATCTCTATGGCTGTACGGGGTGGGTGAGAAACGAATGGGATGGCTCTGTATCCATGGAGATCCAGGGAGAAGAGTCCCGGATCGATCAGGTCATTCTGGCTATTGAGCGTGGCACCTATGTCCGGATCGAAAACATGGAGGTAAAGACGATCCCTGTCGTGGAGCATGATTACGGCTTTCGGACGCGATAAAAGTCTACAAGAGAACAATAGCAAGCGCCCCGGCAAAACCGGGGCGCTTGCTATATTTATAGAAGATTTTAAACCAATGACCGTTATTAATATCCGATCAGGGATCCTGCGATCCAGCAGCCGTCTGTCAGCTCATACCAGTTGTAATCGCCGCTCCATTTGTGGCGGCCGGTTGTATAA
>CACXFM010000066.1 GCA_902766955.1 uncultured Lachnospiraceae bacterium
ACGGTGAACTGGCCGGTCTGTTCGGCAGCGAGGGAGAACTCGCCGGACTGGTTCAGGAGTTCGGAGATCTGGCCGGACAGTATTTAACCGATGGCGAGCTGCAGAGCATCATCGCCGAGCTGGGAGAGCAGCTTGGAAACAAGGACAGCGAGCTCTACCGCGCCATGAAGGATGCGGGCCTCCTCAAGGAAGACGGCACTATCAACTATGAAAAGCTGAAGGAACTCAAGGAAGAGTATCTGGGAAGCGGAAATATTGACACGGAGAAACTGAAGGAACTGATCAGTCAGTATCTTTCCTGAAGACAGATTTTATTTTCAGAACAGCGCAAGGCGTAAAATATGATAGAATATCTGCTGAGATAAGCGGACAGAACGATGAGCCCCGGACGGCGCAGACCGCCCGGGGCGTTCTTTGCCGCTGTGATAAAGATATTATGCGGGGATGTCCCCGCTGTTCTGAAGGGGTATTATAAAAAGCATGAACGAAAGAATTGATTATTCACGCTCCCGCCTGTCGGTGTTTGCATCATATATCCGGCCGCACCGCCGGGCCTTCGCCGTCGATATGGGCCTGTCAGCCGCCGTCGCGCTGGTTGATCTGATCTTTCCGATGGTTTCCAGGTGGTCGATGAGAGAACTTCTGCCGTCCGGTCTTTACAAGGTGTTTTTCGCCGTCATGGGCATCGTCTTTGCGGCATATATTCTGCGGGCCGTCTGCATGTATCTGGTGACCGTCATCGGGCACCGGATGGGCACGCTGGTCGAGGCGGACATGAGACGGGACGTGTTTGTCCATATGCAGAAGCTGTCATACAGTTTCTTCGACCAGCACCGGACGGGTGTGCTGCTTGCGCGCGTGACCAACGACCTGTTTGAAATCGTCGAACTGGCCCATCACGGTCCGGAAAACATTCTGACCTGCTCGCTCACCATCATCGGCGCGCTTGTGATTCTTCTGACTGTCAACTGGCAGCTGACGCTTGTCCTGATGGTCATGCTTCCGGCCGGAATCCTGTTCGGAATGCGCCAGCGGGTCCGGATGCAGCAGGCAAACCGGGAAGTGAAAAAGAAGACGGGCGAGATTAACGCGGCGATCGAGAGCGGCATATCGGGAATCAGAACATCCAAGGCCTTTGCCAATGAAGAGGCTGAGAATGAGAAATTCGACATCGCCAACGAAGCCTTCAAGACGAGCAAGGTCGCCTATTACCGCTCGATGGGCCTGTTTTTTGCGGGAACCGAAGCGATCGTCGGCCTGATGCAGGCGGCCGTCATCACGGCGGGCGGATTTATGATCATGCGGGGATCGTTGAATTACATTGATCTGATTACGTTTACGCTGTATGTCTCGACTTTTACGGCACCCATCCGCAAACTGATGCAGTTTATGGAAATCTACACACAGGGCATGGCCGGCTTCGACCGGTTCCTTGAACTCATGCGCACGAAGCCGGAGATTGAGGACGCACCTGATGCGAGGGAACTCGTTTCGGAGGAGGTGCGCGGCGAGATCACATTTGACCATGTGTCCTTCGCGTATCAGGACGGCACAAAGGTGCTGGAGAATATCAACATCCGGATCCGGCCTGGTGAGACCTTCGCGCTGGTCGGTTCCAGCGGGGGCGGCAAAACCACCCTCTGCCACCTGATCCCGCGCTTTTATGATGTGAGCGAGGGGGCCGTGCTTGTGGACGGATTCGACGTGCGCTCCGTCACGCAGGAGAGCCTGCGGCAGAGCATCGGCATCATTCAGCAGGATGTCTTCCTCTTTGCGGGAACCATTATGGATAATATCCGGTACGGCAGGCCGGATGCGACGGACCGGGAAATCATCAGGGCCGCCCGCTTCGCCAGGATACACGAGGACATTATGCAGATGCCGGACGGATACCGGACCTATGTCGGAGAGAGGGGCGTGGTTCTGTCAGGCGGACAGAAGCAGCGGATCTCCATCGCCCGCGTCTTTCTGAAGAATCCGCCGGTTCTGATTCTGGACGAGGCCACCAGCGCGCTGGACAGCGTCACGGAAGCCAGGATCCAGGAGAGCTTTGACGAGCTCAGCCGCGGCAAAACCTGCATCGTGATTGCACACCGCCTCTCGACGGTGCAGAAGGCCGACAGGATCGCCGTGATTGAGGACAGACATATTGTGGAACAGGGGACAAGAGCGGAACTGCTGGCCGCAGACGGGATATATGCAGAACTGGAAAAGACCCAGTCACTGGCGTAGAGCTGCGCCAGTGCGGGGGTAAGTTCTGACGGCAGAGATGTCTGCCGGGAAATACGGACTCAGTATGAGATCAGGGGATGCCGGAACCAGGCATCCCATTTTTGTGCGGAAATATGCGTGTTCTGCACGCCGCCCGCTTCGCGGAAGGCCGTCGTGGATTCAATGACCCGGCCCTGACCGATATAGACACCGACATGTTTCTTCGCGTGCAGAAGCGTCCCGGGGCGCTCAGGAAGCGTGTCAAGACTGCCGCTGACGGAGGCGTTCTGATACATGGTATCCGCATTCCAGTCAAGGGAAGGCTCATACCGGTAATGGTCCAGGCCGCCCATCAGCCATCGCTTAATCAGCCCGCTGCAGTCAAACCCGCGGGTGTCCTGTCCCGTGTGCGCCCTGATGAGGGACAGGCGTTCGGGTGTGTAGAAGTCCGGGTACTGCTTTGCTTTTTTGAGAAGCAGTTCCGGGGTGACTGTTTCACCTAGTCCGCCGTAGACATAGACGGTCGGCAGCTCCGAAGCGCAGTAGCGGCAGAAGGATACAAGGTTATCTGCCAGGTATATATCATGTCCCATGTTTGTCCGCCGTCCTTTCGCCTAAACTGTCCATTTTCTCCGCAATCACTTCGGTAATGGCGGATTCGCTGATCTCACGCAGTCTGTCCGGCGCGCTGTCCGGGCTGATCCATTCACTGATGGCGGAAGCGGGGAGGATCAGCGGCATCCGGTCGTGAATCCTTCTCAGTCCCGGGGCCGCATCGCGGGTGAGAACCGCAAAATGCGGATATCCGTCCTCCATCCGGTACAGCCCCGCCATATAGCAGACATCTGAGCCGCTCGGCTGAATGACATATTTATCGCCGGGCTTTTTGCTTCCGTCCGGTTTCAGGAGCCGCTCCCACTCAAAATAGTAGGAGGCGGGAATGATGCACCGCCGCCTCTGCCAGCTTTCTCTCCAGGAGGGCTTTCTGTCCGCCGTCTCGATTCTCGCGTTAATCAGAGGCTGTGAACGCTTCGTATGTTCAATATCAGACTGTGTGAAGCCCCAGATCATGGGAAAGACGGATTTCATGCCGCGGGTATTCGGAGCAATCACGGGAGCGATGTCCGTCGGTCTCACCACGCCTTCCCTCGCCAGCGGTCTCCCGAGGCTCCTCATCATCCTGATTCCCAGTGCGGAACGCCGGGCCTGCTCGACATACGGGCGGAGCTCCGGGGATAATTCTACAAAATATCTGCTGCACATGAAACGGTACTCCTTGTGTCAAAAGTTTCAGGCGCGATGGCCGCCGATCTGTGTATTGCGCTCCAGCTGCGTCGCACCTTTCAGAAGATTTTTGCCGGTAAAAATGCCGTTCGGGCCGAACCGGCTCCTGATTTCGCCAACCGCGCTCTGAAGGCGGCTTTCTTTATACAGTGCTTCGTAGTCCGTGAAGAGATCCAGCTGGTAATATCCGTAATCCTCGTGAACGCCTTCCGCACAGATGCCGAGCCGCCGGAATAACAGGCGGTGGTCCGTCTTCGCATCAAACGAGTCCAGGATCAGCGGACCCGCGGTCGCCGCGGAATTTGTCTCCATGGGCATCCTGACACTTCCGCCGCTGTGCCGCGGATGAAGGCGTCCGTAGAAATCGACATCGACGGCGCCGTTATAATTCGGGCACACCTCCAGACTCTTCCAGTCATAGCTGACCCACCAGGAGAATCCGGGCGCCTGGAGAGACTTCAGAAACATGTCGGCACAGAGCCCGTCAATCATTTCCGCCAGAACAATTCTCGCTTCCTCGTAGCGGTACGGGCGGGGCAGAACCTGTCCGTTTGAAAGACTGCGGGCGCCGGAGCGGTAGCTTTTGATATTTCTCATCGTGACCGGATCTTTTCCCCAGGCATGGGCGATCATGATTTCCGCGTCAATGCCGAACTCCTTATAGAACCACTCCTCGTCATACTGGCTCCGCTCGGCGATATCGCCCATCGTAAACATGTAATTCCGCTCCAGCCGTCTGGCCTTTCCGGGACCGATCATCCAGAAATCCACGAGAGGGCGGTGCTGCCAGAGACGGTAGCAGTAAGAGGTTTCGTTTAATTCGGCGATTCTGACCCCGTCCCGGTCGGGGGGCGATTTCTTCGCGGTGATGTCCATGCAGACTTTCGCGAGGTAAAGATTTGTCCCGATCCCGACGGTTGCGGTGATGCCGGTCTCCTTCAGGACGTCGCGGATCATGCGCATGGCCATCACGTGGGCCGGGTGGACGCCCGTCTGTGCGGCTTCCTCCCTGTAAAAAGACAGATAGGGAGTCACATACAGAAAGGATTCATCCACTGAGTAGACATGGATATCTTCCGGAGCGGCATACCGGAGAAGCACTGAATGGACCTGCGCCGAAACCTTCTCATAGAGCGCCATCCGTGGAACCGCGGTAATATAATCGACTTTCCTGCCGGTCCGCTTCTCGTAATCGGCGATGGCTCTCTTTGCTTCAAACAGTCTCGGCCGCCCGGGCACGCCGATCGCTTTCAGGGCCGGCGAGACCGCGAGACAGATCGTCTGGTCCGAACGGGAGGGGTCCGCGACAAGAAGATTCGTCGTGAGAGGGTCAATCCCCCTGGCGACGCATTCGCAGCTGGCATAGAAAGATTTCATGTCAATGGCGACATAAATGAATGGAAGGGAAAATTTTTTAGAACCTTTTATCGTCGATTTTTCATTTTCGGACATTATCTGACCCTCCCTGAACACCGTGGGCAGCCAC
>CACXFM010000067.1 GCA_902766955.1 uncultured Lachnospiraceae bacterium
CCGTACTGCAGACAGGTCCCGGCGAGAGGGCCCACGTCCCTCACCGGATCCAGGATCTCCGTCACGTCCTGTCCGGCAGCTGCTCTCCGCCATTCCGCAAGCCGCTCCCGGTCCGTCATGTAACAGAGCTCCTCTGCACTCGGGACAAAGAAATCCACATAAGGGAGGGTCCTCTTAAGAATTCCGTCCCAGTCCGCCCCGCCGGACTCCGAGTGCTCGTCGACGGCGGCCATGTCCAGAGAAACCGCGCAGCCCCTGTCATGGACCCGTTTCATGAGCGCGGTCAGTTCCCGCCCCCCGTCCCGGTACATCTGCGCCATATGCGGCGGATACCCGAAGTGGAAAAGTGCCGCATCGTCCAGCACCTCATCCGGCACGTCCGAAGCCCGGAAAGTGTCATTCGCCCCCGGGTGATGCAGAAAGATCCGGTCAATGCCCGGAAACGCCAGCACAACCGAATAAGACGTGCTGCCGTCCCCCTGCAGCATGCAGGATGTGTCCGCTCCGTATGTTTCGAGAATCCCGCGAATCATATCCCCGAATCCGTCGCGGCCCGTTTTCCCCATGAGCCGGACATCCGCTCCGAACAGCTGCATGGCAAGCCCGGTATTCGCGACGCTGCCGCCGGTGTGAAGATCCGCCGCGCCCGCCTCGATCAGGCTGCCGGGCGTCAGGATTTCACTGATCCTGTTCCCTCTGTCCGCAAACGCGGGCGTAATATCCAGGCAGATATGCCCCGCCGCAATGACCTTTTTGCGCATCTCTCTCCCTCCCGCTCTGACATGCCGATGAGGATGCGGGGTTTTGTACCGCTCCGCATCCTCAATAAAGATTTATAATTCCAGACCTTTGCGCTCCGCGGCCCTGTCAATCAGAGCCTTGGCTTCCCCGAGCGCCGCCGGCAGATAGGCTTCCGTCCACTCCTTGCCGGCCTTCTCCGCCTTCTTGATCTCTTCCCAGTTCTTCAGAACCTCGCCGGAAGAGCTGACGTGTTCATCCCCGAACACGTGGGGATGGCGCCGGATCATCTTCTCCCTGATCCCTTCGATCACGTCATCCATCGTGAAATAGCCCTCTTCCTCAGCGATCTGCGCGTGCATGACCACCTGCATCAGCAGGTCGCCCAGCTCTTCCTTCAGGTTGTCCGCCTTGCCGGTAGCCGTGAGGATGTTGATGCCGCAGATCACCTCGGCGGCCTCCTCGATGCACGGGGCCTTCAGCGTCTCGTGGGTCTGCTCGCGGTCCCAGGGACAGCCGTCGGGGGCGCGGAGGCGCCTAAGCACCTCTTCAAACTCTTCGAATTTCGTCATGCTTCGATTCCGACAAACTTGAAATCCTTATCTTCCACGGCCTTCTTTACGGCTGCCTCGTCCAGATCGCCGCACAGGGTCAGCACCGCGGTTCCGGCGTCGTGGCTCACTTCCGCGGATTCCACGAAATCAAGCGCTTCCATGGCCTTCTTTACGGTGGCCTCGCAGTGTCCGCACATCATGCCTTCGATCTTCACTGTTTTCTTCATTTTTTTCTCCCTTTCTTTCTTCATGGCTTCGAGTTCCTCGCGAACCGCATTCCCGTCAAACGGAATCCTGCGGTTCGGTTTATCATGCGCCGGGTCATGAACCTTGAAGAGGTTCAGCCGGAGTGCATTCATACAGACGGTAAAACTGGACAGGCTCATCGCCGCCGCCCCGATCATGGGATTCATCTTCCAGGCGAACAGCCCCGCGGCCAGCGGAATACAGACCGAATTGTAGAAAAACGCCCAGAACAGATTTTCGTGAATGTTCCTGAGGGTGCCCCGGCTGAGCCTGATAGCCGCCGCCACGTCCTTCAGCGTGCTGTTCATCAGCACGACGTCGGCGCTGTCGATGGCCACGTCCGTGCCCGCGCCGATGGCGATGCCGGTATCCGCCCGCACGAGGGCCGGCGCGTCGTTGATGCCGTCCCCGACCATGGCCACGCGGCCTCTCTTCTGCAGGACCCGGATCACTTCCTCCTTGCCGTCGGGCAGTACGCCCGCGATCACATGGTCCACGCCGGCCTCCCGGCCTATGGCCTGGGCCGTCCGCTCGTTGTCCCCGGTCAGCATGACCACGTGGACGCCGAGGTTCTGCAGCTCCTTCACGGCCTCCGCCGAGTCCTTCTTGATCACGTCCGCCACGGCGATCACTCCGACGAGCTTTCCGTCCTCCTCAAAAAAGAGAGGCGTCTTTCCCTGCGATGCCAGGCGGTCCGCATCCGCCGTCATTGCCTCCCAGCCGGACGAAATGCTTCTGATATAGCTGCCGCTTCCGCCGTGCAGCCGCCGTCCTTCGAGAGTCGCCTCCAGTCCGTTGCCGGGAAGGATGCGGAAATCCGTCACGTCATAAGGGGTCATTCCCCGTCTCTCCGCTTCCGCTACAACTGCCCGGGCCAGCGGATGCTCGCTTTTCGCCTCCAGGGAATATGCCTTCCGGAGCAGCTCCTCCTCCGTGCGGCCCGCCGCCGGCATAAGGTCCGTCACCTCCGGCTCTCCGCAGGTAATCGTCCCGGTCTTGTCGAGAGCCGCCACATCAACTCTGCCTAAGTTTTCCAGCGCCTCGCTCGTCTTAAAGAGAATGCCGTTCTTTGCGCCGAGCCCGTTGCCCACCATAATCGCCACAGGCGTCGCAAGCCCCAGCGCACAGGGACAGGAAATCACGAGAACGGAAATGCCTCTGGCCAGGGCAAAGCTCAGGCTCTGCTCCCCGATCAGCCATCCCGCCGTCACAACTGCCGCGATCGTGATGACCGCCGGCACGAAAATTCCCGACACCTTGTCCGCGATCCTGGCGATCGGCGCCTTGGTCGCCGCCGCATCCGACACCATGTGAATGATCTGCGAGAGCGTCGTGTCCTCCCCGACTCTCGTGGCTCTGCAGCGGAGATAGCCCGACTGGTTGATGGTCGCCGCGCTGACTTTGTCGCCCTCGGCCTTGTCCACGGGGACCGACTCCCCGGTGAGAGCCGCCTCATTCACCGCGCTCATCCCTTCGATGACCACACCGTCGACGGGAATGCTCTCTCCCGGCCGCACCGCAAAGATGTCGCCCGGCCGCACCTCGTCGATCCCGACCTCCGTCTCCGCGCCGTCACGGATGAGGACAGCTGTCTTCGGCGCCAGCTTCATCAGGCTCTTCAGGGCGTCCGTCGTCCGGCCCTTGGACATGGCCTCCAGCATCTTGCCGACCGTGATCAGCGCCGGGATCATGGCCGCGGATTCAAAATACAGCTGGCCGTGATACAGATCCATCAGCTCCGCGTTGGAAGCGCCCTTCGTGATCATACCGCACATTTCATAAAAAACAAAGACGCTCCAGCCAAAAGACACGGATGAACCGAGCGCCACCAGCGTATCCATATTAGGTGCCCGGTGCAGAAGCGCACTGAATCCGCTGGTAAAAAACTTCCGGTTAATGATCATTACGACCGCCGCGAGAATCATCTCCGTCAGGGTCAGCCCCAGATGATTATGCAGGAAATACGCCGGGAGCGGCCAGCCCCACATATTGTGGCCCATTGTAATATACATGATGGCCGCAAGAAATGCAGCCGACAGGATCAGCCTTCTCTTCAGCTTCGGCGTCTCGCGGTCCTTCAGCGCATCCTCCTCCGCCGCGAGGCCCGACATCTTTCTCTCGCCGGCCGCGCTCCCCTTGACGCTGGCTCCGTAGCCGGCCTTTTCGACCGCGCGGATAATTTCGTCCGGAGAAGCACTGCCCTCCACGCCCATGGAATTCGTGAGCAGGCTCACCGAACAGGAGGTGACGCCGGCCACGCCGTTCACCGCCTTTTCCACCCGCGCCTGGCACGCGGCGCAGCTCATTCCCGTTACGACATATTGTTCCATAACAATTCCGCCTTTATCTTATTTCATCAGCTTCTGCATCACTTTGACGAGCTCGTCCACCGTCTCTTCGCGTCCTTCCCGGATATCCTCGGAGACACAGCTCCGGATATGGCAGGCCAGCAGTTCCTTGTTGAAACTGTTGAGGGCGCTCGTCACGGCGGACACCTGAATCAGGATATCCGGACAGTAGGCGTCCTGCTCGACCATCTTCTGAATGCCCCTGATCTGGCCCTCCGCTTTGCGGAGTCTCGTGAGAAGCGCCTTCTGTTCTTCGGGCGTTCTCTTCTTCTTTCTGCCGCTGCAGTGCGGACATCCTTTCTCTTCTCCCATGCGGAAAGCTCCTTTCCTGTCCTTTTCATATACCCCACCCGGGTATCTGACATCACTATATACCCCTGTAGGGTATCTGTCAATATCTTCTGTCCGAATCCGAAAAAAGATCAAAGAGCCGCTTAATCGGCTCTTTGCGCGCTGGTGCGCGCCTGCTTTAGCAGGCAACTTCATCTGCGCACCAGTCGCATCCGCACGGAGTGCTTTTTATATCAAAAGAAAATCCAACAGGATTTCCTTTTGATATAAAAAGAGCGGTATCCCCGTACCGGAGGAAACCGCTCTTTAAAGGTTCTGTTCTGTTTTTATTCCGGGATCCGTTCCGTTTTGTTCCGGATTCACACCTCTGCTGCTTCTTCCGCTCCTCCGGGCTCCCCGGTCACCGCCACCTGCGGTTTGTCCAGATCATATTTGACGAGGAAATCGTGGTACAGCTGATCAAATTCTTCGTCCGTCAGCTCGGCGGCCTTGACAGAGTGTACGTGGAAGTCCGGATTATCCTGATACGCTCTCCGGACGACGCCCGAAATCGCCACGCAGTGTGAGGCGATCCGGTCGAAACTGTTGAGCAGCTCGTTAAAGGCCGTGCCCTGTTCCAGTCCGCACTCGCCGCGGCTTAAGCGACCGAAGTGGCGGGTTTTCAGGGTTTCGCACAGATTTGTGATGGCATTTGCCAGAGGCTTCATTTTCATCGCCGACTCGAGATCCTGCTCGTGATAGGACTTGACGGTCGTATTGATGATCTCCCGCTCCGCCTCGATCAGCACATTCAGGTCGCGCATGCCGTCCTCCGAGAACTGAATGCCATCCTCGTGTATCCGGTTTGTCACTCTGGCGATATTGGACGCATAGTCGCCGATACGTTCCAGATCCCCGATCACGCGCAGATCCATCGTCACCTTTCGTGTCTGGCCGGAGTCCATCTCCTTTTTCGTGAGCTCCATCAGATAGGCGCCGATCTTGGACTCATAGCGGTCGATCAGGTCCTCTTTGCTCTGCACCTTGTCAAACCGCTTCTGCGTATAATCCCGGATCAAGCTCAGGGCTCTGGTCACATTCTTCCTGACCTTTTTGGACATGCCGTAGATGACGCGGTCAGCCTGCCCGATGGCAAGCGCCGGATACCGGAGCAGACGCTCTTCCAGAAGATCGAAGTCGGCATTGTCCTCCAGATCCTCCGGAGAATCTTTGATAATGAA
>CACXFM010000068.1 GCA_902766955.1 uncultured Lachnospiraceae bacterium
TCATAGTCTTCTTCAGAATCATAGTCTTCTTCAGTTACTTCCTGTACATCCGAAGAAACCGCGTATTCTTCATCCATGGCAAATGCCATGCTTCCCATAGCGGACATGACAGAAACGGAAAGGATTGCCGCAAGTCCTCTCCCCAATAATTCTTTACGTCTCATTTACTTATACTCCCTGTATGATCAGACCTGTCCGCTTATTAACCCTTCATATATAAGCATCCGGTCTGTTCCCATAGAATCCGCACATATTGTAGCACATGACAAACAGAAAGAAAACATCACTTTTTATCAGTTCCCCGCTTCATACCCGGATTGCATTTTCAACAGATTTCAGTTATGATGCACCTGTAGCAGGAATCTGAAGCATTTTTCTCATCAGAGGTTGCCTTTTCATGTTTTACTTTATTATAAATCCATCTTCAAAAACAAAGAGCAGCCGCGCAATCTGGCAGCACGTCAACCAGGTTTTGCATCAGCGCGGCATACCGCACCATGTCTGCGCGACACGTTATCCGGGTCATGCTTCCGAACTGGCCCGCAGCGTTTCCAGAAGTGATCCCAATGCGGATATTATTGTACTGGGCGGCGACGGCACCATTAACGAAGTCCTGAACGGCCTCGAGAATCTGGACACCGTCACACTCGGCGTCATACCGACAGGGTCCGCCAATGATTTCTGCAGCGGTATGGGGATTCCGTCTGATCCGTCCAGGGCCCTTGCGGCCATCCTGCATCCGGTCAGAAAAACCTCTCTTGATATCGGACGCATCACCTCTGCCTCACGCACCTCCCGCTTCGCAGTGAGCGCAGGAATCGGATTCGACGCTGCGGTTTGTCATGAAGCGATTTCATCCCCGGTCAAAAGCACGTTAAACGCGCTGCACGCAGGGCCACTCACATATTCCGTCATTGCCGCACGTCAGATCGCACTCTATGTCCCCGGCGCAAGCGAGGTTCGTCTCGACGGTGACAGGCACTTCCGCTTTCCGGACACTTATTTCATCGCTGTCATGAACCAGCGGTTTGAGGGCGGCGGACTGATGATGGCTCCCAATGCCAGACCGGACGACGGAGTCCTCGATGTATTTGTCTGCAGCGGCATCTCGCGATCCAGACTGATCGCCTCGCTTCCGGCAGTCAAGTACGGCAGGCACGCAGGTCTGAAGGGCGCGCATTTTCTGAAATGCAGAAGGATTGAAATCCTCATGGACCGCAGGCGTCCCGTACACGCGGACGGCGAATCGGGAGGCGTCAGCCGGACACTGACAGCTGATTTCGAGCCGGCGAAGCTGAGCGTCATTACAGGATAATAACAGGGAGCATATCTTCGCGATATGCTCCCCTCTTTTAATTAAATCCGTAGAACTTCTGTGCCAGTTCGTAGCCTTTCACCGCGAACTCTCTTCCCGCCTTGCCCGGCATGTTCAGCATTCTGCCGAGGAGGCTGTGCCTGATCCGGAGATACAGGACGAGATCCTTCTTTTTCAGGTAATCCCACAGTTCTTTCTTCTTCTCAATCGCTTCCTCTGTTCCGATTCTCAGAAGCAGTACACTGGATACGACCATAATAATACTGAGATCATGAATCAGATAAGTCATCTGGTTCTTTTTCTTGATCAGGTCGGGTCTGTAAGCATCAATCATAAGCCTTGTCACGCGAAGCTGCTGATCCATACGGTTCAGCATAACCTCCTCGTTCACGGACTGATCGGCTCTGCCGATAAAATAGCGGTAGAAAGGCACATTCAGATAATACAGTGTCTTTACATACATCATCGGTATGTACGCGTAGAGATTATCAACATAGAATGTATGCTCCGGCAGTTCCAGGCGGCACTCTCTGAGCAGTTCGGTTCTGTAGATCAGACTGTGCATCAGCACATACCGGTGTGAGTTGAGCGGTTTCTCCATCTCATTCCAGCCGAAGACTCTGCCCTCCGGGAATGAGCCGACATAGCGCATACCGTGCTTGCGCTTGGCGCCCTGCTTCTCATATATATAATCACTGATCAGCACATCCAGTGTCTCGGGTCCCCAGATACACTTCCGCAGCACGTCAAGGATCTGCATATAAGAGTCATAATCCAGCCAGTCATCACTGTCACAGACCTTAAAATAGATCCCGTTCGCTTCTGCGATTCCCCTGTTGACTGCGCCTCCGTGGCCTTTATTCGGCTGATGGATCACCCGCACGATATCCGGAAATCTTCGCTCATAATCTTTTCCGATCTCCAGAGTGCTGTCATGAGAGCCGTCATCAATGATGAGAACTTCAACATCTTCCCCTCCGATCACGGCATGATCGATTGCCTTCTTCATGTAATTCTCGGAATTATAGCAAGGTATGGCTATGGTCAATATTTTCATCCAGTTATTTCCTCTTTTTCTGTTTTCAGCCGTTGTCAGCCCTGTCGGCCGGCTTTACATACATAATATGGCTGTAGTATGCGGA
>CACXFM010000069.1 GCA_902766955.1 uncultured Lachnospiraceae bacterium
ACGGCGGAGACCACGACGCCCTTGAACAGGTTGAACGGAGCCACGCAGAAAATCGCAAAGGTCTGCAGATTATGCACGTTTTTGTTGACGGCGGTTCCCATGCCGATCAGGGCGTCCATGGGCATGCCGAATGCTTTTGCATAAGTCGGAAGCAGAATAAACGCGTTGATGAAGCAGCCCGCCACGACCATGGTGAGGGTGCCGCAGGCCATGCCGATCAGCGCTGTCTTTCTCGTCTTATGTCTGCGGTAGATGATGCCCGCCGGAATGAGAAGCGCCGCACCGATCATGAAGCTGGCGGCTTCTCCGACACCGGCCGTATGTGTTCCCTTGACGACCAGGTGCACAAGGATCTTGATCAGCTCGATCAGAAGGCCGGAAACGGGCCCCATCGCAAACGTACCGATCAGGACGGGCACTTCGCTGAAGTCCAGCTGGTAGAACGAGGGCGCAAACGGGAGCGGGATCTCGAGGAACATGAGGACCGCCGCAATCGCGCCGAACACGCCGGTAAACGCGATATACCTGGTCTGAAAAGCGGTGCCTGACTGATTCCGTGCAGAAGAAGCATTTGTCATGGTGATACCTCCATCAATAAAATAATAATACAGTAACTGACAAAGGTTCTCCTTATGAAACAAAAAAGCTCCGGAGTTTCTTTCCTCCGGGGCTTTCATCATTCATCTCTTCTGCCGCAGCCGTTCCCGCACAGCCTTACATAAGGACCGCGGAAGCATCTGTAGCGGAACGATTCTTCTCTCATCCAGACTATACTGTCGGTACCGGAATCTCACCGGTTCATTCACCTTGATCCACAGCCGGATCGCGGTGTTCGCGGACTATACCGCCGGTAGGGACTTGCACCCTGCCCCGAAGAACCTCGTCACAGATTATTATACGCTGCTGTGTTAAATTGACAAGCGTTTTTTAAAAATCTGATCAGATTTTTTTAAAAAGTAACTTCTACTGCCATGTTTCAACTCCGTAGTTGCCCACATTTTCCGCCGTCATGAGGAACGCCTCCACCAGGTAGCGGCTTTTCAGCTTCTGCCCTTCTTTCAGCGCGTTCATAATCCCCGCCGCCGTATTTCCGATGGCCGCCGGCGAAAGAGCGGCGGTTCCGATCAGCCTGTCATCTCCCTCCGCAAGTAACTTCTTGAAATCGGGCGACCCGCCTATGCTGATGATTCTGACATTTTCCTTCTCAGCCTCTCCGAGAGCGTTCAGAGCCCCGATCCCCATCGAATCATTGACAGTCACGATGACTTCCGTATCCGGGTATTCATCCAGGAGCTTTGTGACGGAGGCCTGCGCTCCTGCCCTGCTTCCGTCACAGGACACGGTTTCCAGGATCCGGAACGGCCCCACGAAGAGCGCATTGGTAATACTGTCCGACCTGGCAATGCAGACTTCATCGTCCTCCCTGGTCAGGAGAAGCAGTTTTGCTCCCGCCGGATACAGTTCTTCAAGACTTTCCGCAACGACCTGACCCGCCTGCAGCTGGTTGGTGCCGCAGTAGGAATCCACCCATGTCATGTCGGAGGGCTCCTTGTCCAGGCAGATCACGGGTACGCCCGCGTATCTGATTTCTTCGAGCACTTCCACGATGCCCGACGAATTGACAGGCTGTATGAACAGCCCGTCGATCCCTTCCGCAAGCATCCGGCGGATCTGGGAGATCTGCTTCTTATTACTGTAATTTGCATCGAGGACGACCGCCTCGTCTCCCGTTTCCATGATCTTGGCCTGCAGTTCGCTTGCAATCATCACATTATACGGATCTGTCAGATTGATAAAAGACAGCGCATAGCGGTACGTCCCCTTCGGAGCTTCCGCCTGCGACGCGGCAGCGGTGTCATCCGCACAGACGGTGAGCGCTTGCGCGAATATAAAGAGCAGAGTCAGGAGGAGCATCACGCCCCGTCCGCTAAAGTTTGACAGTCTCAGTTTCTTCTTCATCCATCTTCTCCCGGGATTCTTTTTCCAAAACAACATATGTATTCTAACAGATCAGGCCATGCGCAGGCAATTGAAATCCCGGTTCCTTCCGAAAAGGAACCGGGATTTCCGTATTAGGACCCTGTGAAGATGAAAATTTCGAAAAATCAGCTCTTCTTAGCGTTCTTTCTCATGTCGAGGATAACGGCGCCCACGATGATGAGACCCTTAATGACGTTTGTCATATTGTCATCCACGCCCATAAGGACGAGGCCGTTGTTGATGACACCCATGATCAGGATACCGGCAAGAGCGCCGCTCGGACGGCAGATACCGCCTGTCTGGGATGTTCCGCCGACGGTCGCCGCAGCGATCGCGTCCAGCTCGTAGTTCAGGCCGTATGTGGAGGAGTCCGCGGAACCGGTACGGGCTGCCAGAAGAATGCCGCCCAGAGCCGCACATGCGGAGCACCATACATAGACCATAACAAGGTTCCGTTCCACATTGATGCCGGCCACGCGGGCTGCCTGATCACTGCCGCCGATTGCGTAGACATTCTTGCCGAAGCGGGTCTGCGTCAGGATAAAGGTCGCAATGCAGAACATGATGATGAAGACGACGATGATCATCGGGATCGGTCCGATCTTGGCCTTTGCAATCGCGCGGAAGCTGTCCGGCAGATTGGAAACCGGCCTGTTGGAGTACATCTTGGCCACCGCGCGACAGATCAGCTGGCCGCCCAAGGTCGCGATGAACGGATGGATCTTGGTGTATGCGATGATTGATCCCATGATGGCGCCCGTAACAGCACCGATCAGGATGCCGATGATGATTGCGACTGCGCCCGGAAGCTGCGGCCCGCCGACGATCAGTCTGGTTTCCATGTCAACCGGCTGAACTAAAGAAGCGACGATAACGGCCACCATACCGGCCACGGAGCCTGTGGAAAGG
>CACXFM010000070.1 GCA_902766955.1 uncultured Lachnospiraceae bacterium
ATGGGACTGCACTTCCACGCGGAGGCCTTCTCTCTCGATAATCGGGAGCAGTTCCTCCATGGAGCGGAAGAACATGCCGTTGCAGATTTCCTGCTGGTTGGGATCACCGGAGAACTCCGTGTTGATGACCGGCACGCCCATGTTGACGGCGATTTCGATCATCTTCTTCCAGTTGGCCACCGCGTGCTGACGCTGCTCTTCCGTCGGGCCCGACCAGCGGTAAACGACGATGAAGGAAGAAATTTCCACACCGGTGTCCTTCAGAGCCTGTCTGTACTCTGCCTCGCATTCCTTCGAGAAAAGGGGATGCTTATAGAAAGGATTGATTCTCGGATGCGGGGACTGCTCGATATATTTGTAGCCCCAGTCCGCTACCTTGTACACCATATCCTTGATTGACATCTGCTTTGCAAGCACGTCGACATCAAATGCGATCTTCATAGTCTGATTATCTCCTTTTAAATATCCAAAACATTCACAGTATCTCCGTTCCGGTTCCATTTCGGCCGGACCGGATTCACGCGCCGGCAGCGCATATTTTGCGGATGTGCACAGCCGTCTCTTCCGTGAATATGTACTGAAAACGGCCACGCAGCTTAAAGCTTATGCTTAAGTCATGGCCGTTCTTCAACATAACTGCCTCAAAAGGCAGGTCTCAGATTACTCAAAATCAGCAACGTTGTTGGCATCAATCCATGTATTGGTCGTGATGATGGTGTTGCTCTCAAGCTCGCCGCCGTTCAGAAGGATCACAGCTGCGTTCATGCCGTTCGCTGCCATCTGGCCGCCGTTCTGGGAAACGGTACCTGTGATTCTGCCGTCCTTGATTGCTTCGAAGCCGTCCGGTGTGCCGTCGACGCCCGTGATCACGATGCCGCTGTCAGCGCCTGCAGCATTGCCTGCGCCTACTGCCATGCCGTCGTTCTCGCAGATGATGGCATCCAGATCATAAGCGGAAAGCCAGCTCTCGACCGTACCCTGAGCGCTTGCTGTATCCCACTGGCAGTCAGCCGGCTCTACGACCTGAACCATGTCCGGATAGTTTGCAAGGATGTTCTCATAGCCTTCCATTCTCTGAAGTCCGCCGGAGTCGCCGGAGGGGCCTGTCAGGATGGCGATGTTGCCCTTGCCGCCAAGAAGGTCGGCAACTGCCTGCATCTCTGTTTCGCCGGCTGTCACGTTGTCGCCGCAGGAGAGAGCTGCGATGCCGTTAGCTTCCCAGTCCGTGCATGCGGAGATGATATTGATGACCACTACGCCTTCGTCAGCCGCTGCCTTAGCTGCTGCGCCGAGTCCGTCCGGATCAACCGGCTCGAAAAGGATGGCATCATAGCCGTCAACAACACACTGTTCGATCTGGGAGATCTGCTTTGCCGCATCCTGGTCAGCGCTGAGAAGGTTCAGCTCACAGCCAAGCTCTTCGGCCGCTGCTTCAGCTGCCTCGGAGACAGCAATCTGGAACGCGTTTGTCTGGTGCTGCTGGATCACGGCGATCTTGTAGCCTTTGCCTGCGCCCGCGCCTGCACTGATCACGCCGTCAGCCGCTGCTTCCGCAACAGATTCCGCACCGGATTCCGCCATGGCCGTTGTTGCCGTAAGGGCAGTGACCATCATTCCGGCTGTCAGTAATGCGACTAATCTTCTGACTTTCATTTCCTGTTTCCTCCTTGGTAAATGAATTTTGAAAGATAAACTATTATGTAAAGGGTTTCGCAGACCGGGCTTTCAGTCCTTTCTGCTCTTCCCTTTCACATCCATGAGAACTGCGAGAACGATGATGAGACCCTTGACGATCTTCTGCCAGTGGGAAGATACGCCGAGAATATCAAGACCGTTGGCGATGACGGTGATGAGGAGCGTACCGATGATGACGCCCCAGGGCTTGCCGACGCCGCCCGACATGGACACGCCGCCCACCACGCACGCGGTGATGGCATCCATTTCATAACTTTCCGCCGCCGTCGGCTGTCCGATCGTGACGCGGGAGGTCATGAGGAATCCGCTTAAACCAGCCAGAAGTCCGGCGATGGCAAAGGTGGAAATGCGGATGAGGGTTGTATTGATACCTGCCACTCTTGCGGCCTGGATATTGCCGCCGCAGGCATAGACCCTGCGGCCGTATACCGTTTTTGTCGCTACGAACGAACAGATAATAATGACCACAATCAGGAAAATGGCCAGCGAGGGAATCCCCGCAATCGAGCCTGCCGCAACCGCCCTGTATCCTTCGCTGACACCCGTGACCGGCTTGCCGTTGGATATCAGCAGGGCCAGTCCGCGGACTGCCGTCATGGTGCCGAGAGTCATGATGAAGGGCGGCAGATCGCCGATGGCGATACCCACGCCGTTGACGATGCCGACCGCAAGTCCGCCGATCAGGGCCACGATGAGCGGAACGACCAGGGGATACTGCCCCTTGCCGAGCAGGGCCGCCAGAATACCCGTGAAAGCGACCGTAGATCCGACCGACATATCAAATCCGCCGGAGATGATGACAAACATCATGCCGAATGCCAGGATGCCGTTGATGGACGCCTGCTTCAGAATATTGGCCAGGTTCTTGGGCGAAATGAAGCTGGGCTTCATGATGGCGAGCACGATGACGAGAGCAATAAAGATAACGAAAATAAAATATTCACTGAAAATTGCTGAAAAGCTTTTTTTGTTCTCCATGGTTCCTCCAGTTCTTTATCCGCAGTGCTTATGCGCACATCAGACAGCGATATCCGATGCCAGTGTCATAATGGTTTCCTGTGAGAAATTCTCCCGGGTGATCTCGCCGGACAGATGGCCTTCCGCCATCACGGCGATCCTGTCGCAGACACCCATCAGCTCCGGAATTTCCGAAGAGATGAGGATCACGGCCTTCCCCTGCTGTACGAGACTGCCGATCAGCAGGTAAATATCTCTCTTTGCACCCACGTCGATGCCGCGGGTCGGCTCATCCATGATGATGACATCCGGATCGTTCAGAAGCCATTTGGCGATAACGATCTTCTGCTGGTTGCCGCCCGACAGATTGTTGACGATCTGGTCGCCGGACGGTGTCTTGATCTTCAGCTTTTCAATATATTCCTGTGAGAGTTTTCTTGCCTTTCCCTGGCTGTAGAGGCCGTTCACAAGCGCCTTCCTGATCGCAACCATGGAGATGTTGTCGTTGACGGTTCCCCTTAAGTTCAGTCCCGTCACCTTCCGGTCCTCCGTCACGAGCGCCACGCCTTCTTTTATCATATCGCTCGGCGTGCGGGTGCGCACTTTTCTGCCCTTGACGTAGACTTCGCCGCCGGAGAGACGGTGCATGCCGAAGATGCCCTCCACGAGTTCGCTCCGTCCCGCGCCGACCAGTCCGCCGATGCCGAGGATTTCGCCTTTTCTGACGGAGATGCTGACATCCTTAACCTTGCCGTCCGCTCTTGTGATATGCTTCGCCTCGAACATCACCTCGCCGATCTGTGCATCGAGCTTGGGGAAGACATCCGTGATCTCGCGGCCGACCATCATCTTGATGAGCGCCGCTTCGTCCAGCTCCTTCGTCGTGCCGCAGCCGATGTAGGTTCCGTCGCGGTAGACGGTAACGCTGTCGCAGATCGCGAAGATCTCGTCCATGCGGTGGGAAATATAGATGATCGCGACGCCCTGCGCTTTCAGTTTCCGTATGTGGCCAAAGAGAAGTTCCACCTCGCGGTCCGTGATGGCGGCTGTCGGCTCGTCCATGACGATGACTTTTGCATTGACCGAAATGGCCTTAATGATTTCGATCAGCTGGCACTGGGCCACGGTCAGATGCCGGAGTGTCTCCGTCGGGGAAACGTGCAGGCCGCTGTCGGCAATCAGCTTCTTGGCCTCCTCGATCTCGGCCCTCTTGTCGACGATTCCGTTCTTCCGGATTTCCCTTCCGACGAAGATGTTCTCGTACACGGTCATGTCAAGAATCGGATTCAGCTCCTGGTGGATCATCGCGACGCCGGTATCCATCGCCTCCTTCGGGTTATGCACGTGGTACGGCTGCCCATTGAACAGGATCTCGCCGCCGTCGTCCATCGTGTAAATCCCCATCAGGATTTTCATCAGTGTCGACTTGCCCGCGCCGTTTTCGCCCATCAATGCGTGCACCTCGCCGGGTTTCACCTTCAGTTCCACCCCGTTCAATGCCTTGACGCCCGGAAATGTTTTGCTGATGTTCTTCATTTCCAGAATATACTCCATGCATCCTCCCTTTCTGCTGACCCTCTTCAGCTCGAAAAGCCTTCTGCCTCACAATTCCGCTTCACTCCGCAACCGTGAGTTTCACTCCCTTGTCATTGCACAGCTTCCGTATATAATCCGGGCATCCCGTGTCCGTAATGAGCTCCGTCAGATCCGAAATATCTCCGTAACTGACAAAGCCTACGTCTCCGAACTTGCTGCTGTCGACGAGGAGATACACCTCCTGGCTGTTGTGCACGGCCAGCTTCTTTATTTCATATTCTATATAAGTATAGACGTTCAGTTTGCCGCTCTCCGAGACGCCGGAAGTCCCCATGAATGCCTTGGCAAAATGGAACCTTCCCAGAAACTCGAGCGTGCTGCCGTCCGTGAGAGCATTCGTGCGCCGGTTCATCAGCCCCGGCAGGACGATCATTTCCACGTTCGGCATGTTGTAAGCCTGTGACACCACGTGCAGATTGCCCGTGAGAATGGTCACATTTTCAGACGGATCCAGATATTCGAGAAGATGCATTGTTGTCGTACCTGAATCCACATAAATAATATCTTTGTCAAAAATACGCCTGGCCGCCGTCTTTGCAATCAGCGATTTCGCCTCCTGGTTCAGACCGGTCCGCTGCGCGAACACATGCAGCTCATGATTCAGATTGCTCCTGGCGCCGCCGTAAACCTTCTCCACGGCCCCGGTGGAAACCAGGTATGCCAGATCCGCTCTTACCGTGTTCATGGAAACGGCAAACACGTCGCAGAGTTCATCCATTTCCACGGATTTCTTCTGGTCGATGTATTCCGCCATCTGTTTTCTGCGGGAGTCCCGAGCTGTCATATTCCCTCCCTTTTTTTAACAATGATAACCTGGCTGACCAGGCTGTCCGCTTTTTCCTAAATATATTATATTCAACAATTCATGTCAACAAAACTGTAAACTCTTTTGTTATTTTTGGCATTTCTATCAGCTATCCCAAAACACTTATCATTGATTTTACATTATAAATTGACATTCTATTGTGAAAATGCTATACTGCGCGTGTCTGAATATGAATTTTTTACGCAATGGCATATCGGAGGTAATGCAATGGGTAAAATCAGGGTAGGCGTAGCGGGTTACGGAACAATCGGACAGCGTCTCGCAGACGGCGTTGCACAGCAGGAAGACATGGAGCTTGTCGGCATTGC
>CACXFM010000071.1 GCA_902766955.1 uncultured Lachnospiraceae bacterium
TTCGCGGCATGCATTCCAGCTCTTTTTTGCCCAGGGCAGATGCGGCTCCTTGTCCAGGTAATCGCCGTATATAGAAATGATTTTCGATTCAAGTCTCGGATATTTTGAAAGGAACATGACCTGTGCCTCCTTTGTCTGTATCGAATAACCTGAGTGAGGTGCCTGGCCTGCAGGCGGCTCACCCGCAGGTTCGCCGGCGGCGCACATGAAGCCGCTGACCGGTTGTTTTCTTAAAGTATACAGGATTCTTCGTGCAATGCGAAAGAGTATTTCAATGCTGTCATGCCGAAAGCCGCCCTTATATAAACTTGATTTTTTGAGTGCTTTTTGGGAAGATTTATTTTGAAGATATATTTTTTTTGATAAAGGATTTTTGAGAATGAAGGATCAGATTGTTGAGTGGGCGAAGGAACTGCAGAGTATAGCACAGGCGGGCCTATGGTACGGAAAGGATGATTTTGACAGGGAACGTTACCAACGGATCAGGGAGATCGCGGCTGCCATGATGGCGGAGAAAACCGGTCTTTCCGCGGAGCAGATCAGCGGACTCTTCTGCAGCGGGATCGGGTATGAGACACCCAAGATTGATACGCGGGCTGCTGTTTTCAGGGATGACAGGATTCTGCTGGTCCGCGAGCGGAGCGGGAAGTGGTCCATGCCGGGCGGCTGGTGTGACTACAATCTGTCTCCGGCCGATAATACCGTGAAGGAAGCGAAGGAGGAGGCCGGACTGGATGTGGAGATCGTGAAGGTGATCTCGGTGCAGGACCGCGATAAGCATAACCAGCCCCCGTATGTTTACAAGATCGTGAAGATTTTTTATCTCTGCCGGGCGGTCGGGGGAGCATTTGTCCCGAATCTGGAGACCAGTGAGAGCGGCTATTTTGCGGAGGATGAGCTGCCGGAACTGGCTCTCGAGAAGACAAATGAGGAGCAGGTCCGGATGTGTTTTGAGGCGTACCGCAGCAGTTGCTGGGAGGCGCAGTTTGATTGAGGCGTGCTGCAGCAGCCGCTGGGAGACGCAGTTTGATTGAGGGAAAATGATGAATAAGAACACTGCAGCAAGAACTCTGTATTATTTCGGAAAAGCGGTCATGAAGCACTGGCCGTTTTTTCTGCTCGGCATCGCGGCGTCTTTCGGCTATACGTTCTGTCTGACCTTTTTGAATGCCATCGCCGTCTCGGGGATTGTCGATAAACTCGGGGCGGGGAATATCCCGCCGGATGCGGTTCTGTCCGCATTTCTGCCCAATATCGTGATGCTCATTCTGGCGAATCTGACCGGGCAGATCTGCTCCAAACTGCAGGATTACAGCGTCTGGAAGCTGGAAATTCTGGGGTATTATGATTTGTCCACGCTCGTGTTTGACACGCTGTCCAACCAGAGCATGACATTTCATAACAGCCGCTTCGGAGGCGCGCTGGTCAGTCAGACGAGTAAGTTTACGGGTGCATTTTCTTCGCTGATTAATCTGTTTATGTATGCGCTCGTGCCCATGCTTTCGGCCACGATCCTGACGATCGCCCTGCTTGCCCCGCTTGTGCCGCTTTATGTGGTGATCCTGTCGGGGATTCTCGTGGTGTATTCCGTGATTGTCTGGCGGCTGTTCAGACGGGCGCTTCCCCTCAACAGTCTGGCGTCCGAGGCGCAGAACCGGCTGTCCGGGGAGCTGTCCGACAGTATTACCAATATTATGGCGGTGAAGACTTCCGGACGGGAAGCCTATGAGAAGGAGCTCTTTACCAGGGCCAATAAGGAGGTGCGGGCAGCGGATTCCCGCCGCATGCACGCGACTTTGTTCAATGCATCCGTGGCGGCCGGAATGATCGTGGTCATTATGGTCGTCCAGACGATTTTCGTGGCGGGCGGGAATGCCTGGTACGGGATCAGCGCCGGCACGCTCGTGCAGATTTTTACGTATACGCATAATCTCACGCTGCGTTTTAACATGCTGAATTCCAATATGACGACAATCAACAGGGCATTCGGCGACGCGAGCGGCATGACGAAGAACCTGGATGAGCCCAGGCTTGTCGCCGACGTGGAGAATGCGCCGGATCTGGAAGTGACGGACGGCAGCATTTCCTTTGATCATCTGAGCTTCCGGTATATGGACGGCGTCTCCGAGGACGGCCTCGTGGAGGAAGATGACCCGGATGCGCGGGCGGGGGAAAATATTTTCGAAGATTTCTCTCTGGATCTGCGCGGCGGTGAAAGGGTGGGGCTTGTCGGCCGGTCCGGCTCGGGCAAGACGACTCTGACCAAGCTTCTGCTCAGGCTAGCGGACCTGCAGGGAGGACGGATCTGCATCGATGGCCAGGATATTTCCAGGGTGTCACAGGTGTCTCTGCGCAGGCAGATCGCGTATGTCCCGCAGGAACCGCTGCTCTTCCACAGAACGATCGCGGAGAATATCGCCTACGGGCGCCCGGACGCGACGATGGAGGAGATCCGGAAGGCGGCGGAGGAAGCCAACGCCCTGTCCTTTATCGAGAAGCTGCCGGACGGGTTTGATACGATTACCGGCGAGCGCGGTGTCAAGCTCTCGGGCGGGCAGCGCCAGAGAGTGGCCATCGCGAGGGCGATTCTCACGAATGCGCCGATTCTGGTGCTGGATGAGGCAACCAGCGCACTGGATTCCGAGAGCGAGCGGCTGATTCAGCAGGCGCTGGCCAACCTGATGAAGGGCAGGACGGCGATCGTGATCGCGCACAGACTGTCTACGGTGGCCAGTCTGGACCGCATTATCGTGCTGAAGGAAGGGAAGATTCTGGAGACCGGGACTCATCAGGAGCTGATCAGCCGGGGCGGCGAATACGCCGGGCTCTGGGAGCGGCAGACGGAGGGAGTCAGAGCGCCGGAATCACTTTGAGCCGGTGCGGATAAATATTTTGAGATGCTGCGGATAAATGTCGCACAGGAGACTCTGAATGCGGCTGGGTATAACTGCGGAACTCCGGACGGGGTCGCAGGCAGAAAGACGACGGAACAGATCAATGCATATGAAACCGCACAGGGGCTGACCGTAAACGGAATCATCACGGAGCAGCTGCTGGAATCCCTGGGACTGGCCGACCAGCTCGAAGAGCAGGCTAAGCGCGAGGCGGAGAAAGCTTCTTACAGCAGCGATTATACCTATGAGCAGCTGGCGAGAAATCCGGATACTTATATCGGATCCAAAATCAAATTCAGCGGCAAGGTGCTGCAGGTGATGGAGGGCAGCGACAACCTGGCCTATATGCGGGTGGCAATGAATTCACATCGCTGGGGGTATACAGTTATGAAGCCGTCAGCGGGGCGACGATCACGCTCCCGTGGATTGCGGCGAGTATGGTTGATCTGCAGTGAGGGATTGAACTGCAGTGAGGAATTGAACTGAAAAAGCGGAGATATGTTCCCTTCCGGACAGGCAAGTGTGAGGGGCTTGCCGGCCGGAAGGGATTTTTACTTAGGGCGGGCAGGGAACTGTCAAGGAAGGATCAGAATTCATGCCCACTTCAGTCCCGCACAAAGTAATGTCTGCCCAACCACTTTGAGAGCCCGTCCAGCCCCGGGTAGACGATTCGCTCTGTGATGTTCTGGTGGTCCAGCATATCGCGAAGCCTCCACCGGAGCTCTTTGTGAATAACGAAGCGGGCAGTGTATTCCGTGTGGGCGTCCAGAAAGCCGACGATATCTCTCATCCCATCCGGCTGGATGGAGAAGAAGGAGTACTGATTGACGATCCGTTTGTCCAGAGAGGGCGGCTCGATAATGGCCATGGCCTGATCCTGCATGTCTTCGTCGTATTGCCGGAGATTGTTGCAGACTTCACTCAGCATATCGACTGAGAAGACAGTTGTGTTGTATTTCTTGATAATGGCGCGGTATTTCTCCGGCAGCATGTCGTGCAGTTCATGAATATCAATTCTCCAGACGACAGCATCGCGGGAGTCCATCATTTCAAGATCGAGCTCGGTCATGGCGAAATGAAGCGCGATCAGGGGTGAGAAGGACCAGTCAAGAAGCCGTGTGGGCAGCCCGTGGTGCTGGCCGAGAATCATCTGATTCCATACAGATTTTTCGATGCTGGGTTCTTCCAGGATGGCATACTTGGTGAAATTGAGAAGCATGGTCGGCTCAATCACCGAACTTTTGTCTTTGCAGTGACGGCGCAGACTTGTAGAGAGTGTGTATGATGCGTCCGGTTCACCGCGGTATATGAAAAGGTTTCTGTGCCGGCCTAAATCTTCGCGGTAAGTCTGCTCGGAGATCATTCGGAAGATGTCTTCCATGGTGCGGATATCAATTTGCCTGATCATAGGAACCTCCTTGTATGTGTGTGCCGAGCGGGAATCTGTTCTGAATGAGGTGTGTCAGCCCCTTGTCCCTATTTTACTATAATGGTATTCTTAAATGCACAGAAGTTGCATCCTTTGTGCTTTTTTGGGGAATTTCAGGGCGATGAAAGGAGGCTGTTATGAAGCCATTGAAGCTGGGCGTGATCGGGCTGGGAGATATCTGTCACGCGTATCTGTCGAACCTGCAGAAGTATCCGGACCGGATTGAACTGTATGCCTGTGCCTGCCGGACACCGGCCAGGGCAGAGGAGAAGAAGGAAACATACGGCTTCCGCAAGGCGTACGCGGACGGGGATTCGCTGATTGCGGATCCGGAGATTGATGTCATTCTCAACCTGACGACGCCGGGTGCTCATTATTATTATAATCTGGAAGCAATTAAGGCCGGCAAGCATGTGTATTCGGAGAAGCCGCTCGCCGCAACTTTCGCGGAAGGCATGGAGATTATGGAGCTGGCGCGGCAGAAGGGACTGTATGTCGGCTGTGCACCGGATACATTCATGGGGTCCAGAATTCAGACGATCCGGAGACTGATGGATGAGGGCGTGACCGGCCGGATTGTGGGAGGTACGGTCAGCTGCATTTCCCACGGGTGGGAGTGGTTTCATCCGAATCCGGTGTTTTTCTACCAGGCCGGAGGCGGTCCTGTGCTGGATATAGGACCGTATTATATGACGGCGCTGCTTTCACTGCTCGGTCCCGTTGATTCTGTCTGCGCCATGGGTGTGCAGCCCGAGGCAGAGCGCATGATTCATTCCGGGGAGAAGGCGGGACAGCATTTTCCGGTTGACCCGGATATCATGACTTCCGTGATGGCGGTCCTGAAGTTCAGATGCGGCGCGGTCGTGAATTATACCATGTGCTGGGATGCCTGGGATTCACTGGTGCCGAGGATGGAGCTTTACGGCGAGAAGGCTTCCGTGGTCATGCCGGATGAGGATCCGAACGGCGGGCCGAATCTCTTCGGCGGGGATCTGCTGGTCAAGGATGAGGCGACATACCGGTGGAAGAACATGCCAAGGAAAGAGGGCGACGAGGAGATCCCCTGGGAGATCGCCGAAGTGAAGCACCCGTACTCTGCGGTCAGCTTTGTCGAGAATAACCGCGGAATCGGCCTCGTTGACATGGCGGAGGCGATCGCCGAAGGCCGGAGAAACCGGGCCAGCGGTGATATGGCGCTGCATATGCTGGAGGTGAGTGAGGCGATCCTGGTCTCGGCGCGGGAACAGAGGTATGTGCAGACGCATACGGATTTTGAACGGCCGGAAGCGATGCCGCAGATATAATGAGCAGATATAAGACCTGGCTGTGAAAGTATGAAGTGTTTTGAGGAATTATGATACGATGCAGGGCTGCCGGCCCGGAGATGACAGATCGCTCCGGAGCCGGCGGCCTTTTTTTGATATTTTTGGGAGGAATTTTGATACTTTCTGATGAATTCATGAATTATGGGGCTGAAGACCCGGAATGTTCACAGATGGACAGTATGATGAAAGAGATTTTTCCCCTTCTGAATTTACCCTGCGCATGCTGGTGCCGAAAGCCGGCATGCAAGATTGATGAAA
>CACXFM010000072.1 GCA_902766955.1 uncultured Lachnospiraceae bacterium
CATCATCCAAGTCGAAGTCCGCCGGGTCTGCTTCCGTCAAGCTCACCGCAGCGGAAAAGAAGCTGGTGGAGCTGTACCGGAAAGCGGACAGAGACACGAAAAAAGCGGCGGTCAACCTTCTGTCCGGCAAGGAGGCGGGAATCGCGGGTATTCTCGCCGCACTGACGGGCGGTTCGGGATCCTCCGACCTTTTGGGGCTTCTGCAGGGCGGCAAAGGCGGCGACTCCGGAGACTTCCTGAGCAGTCTCATCAGCGGGGCGTCGGATATCCTGAAGAAATAACGGATATATTTTATAAAATATATTGACTTGCAAAGTATATGTGATACAATCTAATTGTCAAAAGCAAAAAGCTCTAAAAAATGAAGAGATTTCTCTGAAGACCTATGAAGGGAAGGTGTTCCTTGTCGTGAATACCGCCACGGGCTGCGGCTTTACGCCTCAGTACAAGGACCTGGAGGAGATGTACGAGCGGTACCATGACAGAGGATTTGAGATCATCGATATTCCCTGCAATCAGTTCATGAACCAGGCGCCGGGAACGGACGAAGAGATCCACGAGTTCTGCACACTGCGCTATAAGACGCAGTTCCCGCGGATGAAAAAATCGGACGTCAACGGCGGGAACGAACTGCCGCTGTATACGTTCCTGAAGTCGCAGAAGGGCTTCGAGGGCCTGGGCAAGGGAATGAAGGCGGCCGCAATGAACCTGATGCTCGCAAAGATGGACAAAAATTATAAGACCAGCCCGGATATCAAATGGAACTTCACGAAGTTCCTGGTGGACCGGAACGGCAATGTGACGCAGCGCTTTGAGCCGACGGAAGACATGAAGCACGTGGCCGAAGCGGTCGAGAAGTTACTGTAATCTGAGTACTGTAAGGAGGTAAATGGATATGGCAGCGGTTAAAGTGACGGCAGATACATTTGAACAGGAAGTATTAAAGAGTGAAGTGCCGGTTCTGGTTGATTTCTGGGCTCCGTGGTGCGGCCCCTGCAAGATGCTCTCACCGGTCGTGGAACAGTTGGCGGATGAGGCGGACGGCTTCAAGGTTGCTTCCGTCAACGTGGACGACGAGATGGATCTGGCGGAGCAGTTCGGAATCAGCGCGATCCCGTGCCTGGTGGTATTTGAGAACGGACAGGAAGTGAGACGCTCGACGGGCGTGATCCCGAAGGAGCAGATTCTGAACCTGATCAGGGGATAAGAGATGAAAGATCTGATTATTATAGGCGCCGGGCCCGCCGGGCTGACGGCTGCCGTGTATGCGCTCCGCGCAGGCAGAAGCGTTCTGCTTCTGGAAGCAAAGAACTACGGCGGACAGATTGTCAATACGCCGGAAATCGAAAACTATCCCGGTCTGAAATCCGTGTCCGGTTTTGATTTCGCGCAGGCACTGTATGAGCAGGCGACGGGCTTCGGCGCGGAGCTCGTATACGAGAAAGCCTGCGGGATCGAGGACCGGAACGGCATCAAAGCCGTGCTGACGGAATCCGGGCACGAGTACGAGGGCAGGGCCGTGATCATCGCCACGGGAGCGAAGAACCGCCCCCTGGGCCTCCCCCGGGAGGAGGAACTGATCGGCAGGGGAATCTCGTACTGCGCGACATGCGACGGCATGTTCTTCCGCAAAAAGGATGTGGCCGTCTGCGGCGGCGGCAATACGGCCCTCGAGGATGCGTTTTTCCTGTCCAATTACTGCAATAAGGTGTATGTGATCCACAGAAGGGATGAATTCCGCGGAAGCGCAAAGGACCTGGAGAAGCTGAAGACCAGGCCGAATGTGGAGTTCGTGCTGAATGCCAATGTGACGGACCTGATCGGGGATGCGAAGCTCACTGCGGTTGAGGTGACCGACAAACTGACCGGGGAGAAGCGGGAGATTCCGGTGTCCGGCCTCTTTGTGGCGATCGGACAGATTCCGGACAATCTCGCTTTCACCGGAGTTGCAAAGCTGGACGGCAGCGGTTATATTGAAGCGGGAGAAGACTGCAGAACCGGCACGCCGGGTGTCTATACGGCGGGCGACTGCAGAACGAAGGAAGTGAGGCAGCTGACGACAGCGGCCGCGGACGGAGCCGTGGCCGCGCTGGCTGCAAGCTCGGGACTGGAGTGACTTGTATGGAGAATCTCTATGATGAGATGCTGAAACTGAAAAACCAACTGTGTTTTCCGCTCTACGCGGCGGCCAGAAAAGTGACGGGCGTCTATACTCCCTACCTGAAGCCGCTCGGAATCACCTATACCCAGTACCTGGTCTTTCTGGTTCTGTGGGAGAAGGACGGGATCCCGGTCGGGGAGATCTGCTCCAGGCTGTTTCTTGACAGCGGCACACTTACGCCGCTCCTCAAGAAGATGGAGAAAGAGGGCTACCTGACCAGAGAGCGCTGCAAAGATGACGAGCGCTGTGTGATCATATCGCTCACGGAAGAAGGGCGGGCCATGAAGGAGAAGGTCCGGGAGATACCGGGAAACATCGGAACATGCATCGGGCTGTCCGAAGAGGAGGCCCGCACGCTTTACACACTTCTCTATAGAATACTTTCGGAATCAGAAGCTTAAACGAAATGAAAACGGAACCCGCGGATTTCCTTTTGGGAATCCGCGGGCGTTTCTGTCCGCTAAAAAACCCCCGACGGCCGTCCCGGGTGTACAAAAATCAATAGCCTGTCCGTGGGTTTGGCGCTATAATCATCACATGAATAATTGAAAGGGGCACTTCTATGGCCATCATTTACCACGAGGAAAGCAGGATTTTTGATCTGCACACGGATCACACGACATATCAGATGCAGGTGGACTCTCACAGAATTCTCATGCATCTGTACTACGGAAGAAAAATCGAAGGTGCGACGGACTATCTGATCCAGTATTATGACAGAGGGTTTTCGGCAAACGTGAGTGATGCGGGAAATGACCGCACTTATTCTCTGGACTGCCTTCCCCAGGAATATCCCTGTTCGGGAACCGGCGATTTCCGTTCTCCCGCCATCAGGATCCTTCAGGACACGGTGGACAGCTGCGATCTCCGTTATGTATCCCACGAGATCAGGCAGGGAAAGTACAGCCTGAAGGGGCTTCCCGCTGTCTACGCGTCGGATGACGAGGCGCAGACGCTGGACGTGGTGCTGGAGGACCAGGTGGTCGGCATGCGGGTCCACCTCCTCTACGGCGTGCTGCCGGCCATGGATATTATTACCCGCAGCGTGATCGTACAGAATACGGGGACGGAGTGGTTCGAGCTCGACAGAGTGCTCACGGCCAATCTGGACTTTGTGTGCGGGGACTATGATCTGCTGACATTTTACGGCCGCCACGGAATGGAGCGGAATCTGAGCAGGAACGCGGTGTCCCACTCCTCCCAGATGATCTGCAGCCGCAGGGGAATGTCCTCCCATCAGCAGAATCCCATGATGATTCTCGCCGCGAAGGATACGACGGAGAGGGCCGGCCTGTGCTATTCCATGCAGTTTGTATACAGCGGCGGCTTTATGGGAGTGGCCGAGAAGGATCAGTTTAATCTGACCAGGATGCAGCTGGGCCTGATGGAAGAGAAGTTCTCCTGGCCCATGAAGCCGGGGGGCGAGTTCGTCACGCCGGAAGTGATTATGAGCTGCAGCACGGCCGGTTTCAGCGTGCTGACCAGAAACATACACAGGTGCATCAGGAAGCATCTGTGCAGAGGCCCCTGGAGAGACAGGGTGAGGCCCGTCCTTCTCAACAGCTGGGAGGCTTTCTATGCCGATTTCGACAATGAAAAAGTGCTGGAGCTGGCCAGGGAAGCGAAGAGCCTCAACATGGACATGCTGGTCCTCGACGACGGGTGGTTCGGCAAACGGGACGACGACAACAGCGGCCTGGGCGACTGGTATGTGAACGAGGAGAAGCTGGGCGGAACGCTCGGGGAACTGAGCCGGAAGATTCACGGGATGGGGCTCATGTTCGGCATTTGGGTCGAACCCGAGATGGTGAATGAGGACAGCGATCTCTACCGCGAGCATCCGGACTGGGCCATGACGATTCCGGGCAGAGAGCCGGTGCGGGGGAGAAACCAGCTGGTGCTGGACTTCTCGAGAGAGGACGTGCTGGACGAGATTTTCGAGCGGATCTGCAGGGTGCTGGACGAGGGGCAGGTCGATTATCTGAAGTGGGATTATAACAGGAGTATTTCGGATGTGTACTCCGCAGTGCAGAGTCACCAGGGTGTCGTTTTGTATGATTATATACTGGGGCTCTACGATTTTCTGGAGCGGCTCAACCGGAGGTATCCGGATATGCTGATCGAGGGCTGCAGCGGCGGAGGCGGCCGCTTTGACGCGGGCATGATGTATTACACGCCGCAGATCTGGTGCAGCGACAACACGGATGCCATCGACCGCCTGCGGATCCAGTACGGCACTTCCTTCGGGTATCCGGCGGCCGTGGTCGGGGCGCATGTCTCCGCCGTGCCCAACGAACAGTGCGGCAGAGTGACGCCGCTGAAGACGAGGGGCATCGTGGCCATGTCCGGCAGCGGGTTCGGATATGAGCTGAATCCGTCCGTGCTCAGCGAAGAAGAGAAAGAGGAGATCCGCGGGCAGATCCGGGAATACAGGCGGTTCGCTCCCCTTGTCCTCTCCGGAGACGTGTACCGGCTGTCCAACCCGGTGACCGACAGGGTGGCGGCCTGGATGTTTGTATCGGAAGACCGGAGCGAGGCCCTGGTCAATGCGGTTGCAACCGAGACACATTTTAACCAGCCGGTTTCTTATGTCAGACTGATGGGTCTGGATCCCGATGCCGTGTACTGCCGCGATGACGGGAGAGAGTATCCTGCGGGCGCGCTGATGGAGGCCGGTCTCCCGGTGCCGATCGAAAAGGGCGAATACCGATGCTACCAGGTTTACTTGAAAAAGAAGAAGGAAACGCCGGAGGGGGAAGCAAATGGGGGAGTTTAATTACGAGATCTTAAGCAATCCGGAATTTTTCGGAGAGAACAGAATGGCACCGCACTCGGACGCTGCCGCATATGCATCGGAAGAGGAGGCTCTTTCCGGGCGGGAGAGCACCTTCCGCCTCTCTCTGGACGGCCTCTGGAAGTTCCGCTATGCGGAGACGGTTGAAGCGGCGCCGAAAGACTTTATGAAGCCTGCCGGCGCGGCAGATCCCTGCAGGGAGTGGGACGACATCGAGGTGCCGGGGCATCCGGAACTGCAGGGCTACGGCCATCCGCAGTATGTGAATACCCAGTATCCCTGGGACGGCCATGAAGAGATCGTGCCGGGAGAAATTCCCGTGCGCTTTAATCCCGTGGGGAGCTATGTGAAGTTTTTTACGCTTCCGGAGGGCTTCCTGAAGACGGGTTTGTTTCTGCGCCTCGAGGGCGCGGAGAGCGGATACGCCGTCTGGCTGAACGGAAACTATATCGGCTATACGGAGGACAGTTTTACCGCGCATGAATTCGAACTCACCCCCTTCCTTGTGAGCGGGGAGAACAAGCTGGCGGTCCAGGTGTTCCGCTTTACGTCGGGAAGCTGGTGCGAGGACCAGGACTTCTACAGGCTCTCCGGAATTTTCCGGCCGGTGAGCCTCCTGACGAAGCCGTCCGCACATATCGAAGATGTCCGCGTGCGCACGGACCTGAAGAACGGCTGTACGGAGGCGGACCTGAACATCCGCGTGAGCCTCAAGGGGACGGGGAGCGTCAGCGTGTGCCTGAAGGAAGCCGCGACGGACGGGGAGACGCTCCGCCTCATCCCGGGGGAAACCGTTCTGACGGGAGAACTTGAGGACGCCGGAGAGACGGACGGCGGAGAGAAGATTCTGAGCGGCACATTCGGCGTTGCCGCTCCGGCACTCTGGAGCGCCGAGAGCCCGCAGCTCTATCAGCTGCTCCTCACGGTCCGCGGGGAAGACGGGGAGACTGCGGAAGTCATGCCGGTCGATGTCGGCTTCCGCGAGTTCCGGATGTCGGAGGACCATGTGATGCTTCTGAACGGGAAGCGGATTGTCTTTAACGGAGTCAACCGCCATGAGTTCGGCAGCCGCAGGGGGCGCGCGATTACGGAGAAGGAGATGCTGACGGATCTGCTTGTGATGAAGCGCAATAATATCAACGCGCTCCGCATGAGCCATTATCCGAATCAGAGCGCCATGTACCGCTTCTGCGATAGGCTCGGAATCTATGTGATCGATGAGACGAATCTGGAGACGCACGGCACCTGGGACGCATATGTACGGGGCGTGCGCGGCGCTGATTTCGTGCTCCCGGGAGACCACGCGGAGTGGCATGATCTGGTGCTGGACCGGGCGGCCTCCATGTTTGAGCGGGATAAGAATCATCCCTGCATCCTGATCTGGTCGTGCGGAAACGAATCGTACGGCGGCAGGAACCTCTACGATATTTCGCAGTATTTCAGAGACTCCGACGACACGCGCCTGGTCCATTACGAGGGGATCTGCCACGACCGCAGCTATCCGGACACCTCGGATATGGAGAGCCGGATGTACCCGTCGGTCAGGGAAATCCGCGCATTTCTGAGTGAGCACAGGGACAAGCCGTTCATCTGCTGCGAGTATACCCATGCCATGGGCAATTCCTGCGGAGCCATGAAGAAATACACGGACCTGACGGAGGAGGATCCCCTGTATCAGGGCGGCTTCATCTGGGATTATATCGACCAGACGCTGACGAAGAAGGACCGCTATGGTCATGAATACGAGGCATACGGCGGAGACTTCGGGGAGCGGCCCACGGACTGGGACTTCTCGGCCAACGGAATCGTATTCGGCGGCGACGGCAGGAAGCCGACGCCCAAGATGCAGTCGGTCCGCTACAATTACCAGCCGTTCGGGATCCGGATCGATGCGGAAAAGGCGGAGGCCGTCATCCGGAACCGCCTGCTCTTTACGGATGCCTCGGCATTTGACATGTTCTATACGGCGGAGCGCTTCGGAACGGAGCTGTTCCGCGTGCCGCTGAGTGTGGCGGCCGCGCCCGGGGAGTCGGTCGTGATTTCTCTGGAAGGAGACGGGATCCCGTCCGTTCCGGACGGCGGAGAGACCGTGCTCCGGATTTCCGTCTGTCTGAAGGAGCAGACGCCCTACGCCGCTGCGGGCTATGAAGTGGCCTTTGGTGAGGCCGTAAAGGGCAGCTTTGACGGACCGGAAGCGGAAAGCGGCGGCTGCGGCGGGCATAAGGGGACAGAGACCGGGGCTGAGACGGAGCCCGTGGGGACGGAGTCCGACCGCCCGCTGTTTGAAGTCTGCGAGGGAACCTGCAACTGGGGCGTCAGAGGGGACGGCTTTGAAGTCCTGTTCTCCCTGCTGAGCGGCGGAATGATTTCCTACCGGATCCACGGCAGAGAGCTCCTCGAGGGAGCGGTCAGGCCGAATTTCTGGAGAGCGCCGACGCAGAACGATATCGGTAACGGTATGCCGCAGCGCTATGCACAGTGGAAGATTGCCTCCGAATACGCCTCCTGGAAACGGGAAATGACCGCCGGATTTGACCACGTCATGCCGCCGGCCGTCCCGAAGACGGAAAAGACGGAGGACTCCTTCCGCATTACCTTCCCGTATCTGCTGCCCACATCTCCGGCGGCGGAAGCCCGGCTGACCCACGAGGTGTTTGCCAACGGCACGGTGAAAACGACGCTGACGTACCGCCCGGTGCCCGGGCTGCCGGCCATGCCGGAATTCGGCGTCATGCTGAAGATGAATGCGGATTTCGGCCGTCTGACCTGGTACGGCTATGGGCCGGAGGAGACTTATCCGGACCGCATGGAGGGCGCAAAGCTCGGCATTTATGAAGGGGCCGTGACGGACCAGCCCGTACCGTATGTCATGCCGCAGGAGAGCGGAGCTCACGCGTGTACCCGCTATGCGGCCGTGACGGACGCGGACGGGCACGGTCTGCTCTTTGTCTGCGACCCGCGGAACAGGAATCCCTACAAGGGAGGCGATTCGGTGATGTACAGCGGGATGACGTTTTCCGCCCTGCCTTATACGCCCGCGGAGCTGGAAGGGGCGTCGCATGCGTACGAACTGCCCCCGGTTCACCACACGGTGGTGCGGGTCAGTGCCGGACAGATGGGAATCGGCGGCGACGACACATGGGGAGCCCTGACCCATCCGGAGTATCTGCTGGACGCTTCGGGGAGAATGCGCTTTACCTTCTATATGAAAGGGCTGTGAGAAGAGGAAGACTGCTTTACAAGGCTTGTGCGGGTGTGCTATGATCTTCGATTGAAGTTTCCGATCAAGCAGGATGAGGATTTTTGAAATGCGAAAGGTAGTAAAATTCGGAGGGAGTTCACTCGCGGATGCGGGACAGTTCAAGAAGGTCGCGGATATTATCCGCAGTGACCCGTCGCGCATGTATGTGGTGCCGAGTGCGCCCGGAAAGCGGTTCCCCGCAGATACGAAAGTGACGGATATGCTGATCCGCGCCTATGATCTGGCGGTCGCCGGCGGCGACGTGGGCAAGCAGCTGGATCTCATCAGGGCGCGCTATGATGCGATCGTTGAAGGCCTGGGGATGAATTATGATCTGGACGGGGAGTTTGAGGAGATCGCGCGGGTGCTCCGCGAAGATCCGGCCCTGGATTATACGGCGTCACGCGGGGAATATCTGAACGGGAAGATTATGTCCTCTTATCTCGGACTGCCTTTTATCGACGCCTATGACGTGATCTTCTTTAATGAAGAAGGCAATCTGAACTCCTATAAGACGGAGAAGGTCATGGCGCAGCGCCTCGCGCAGACGGAGCGGGCCGTGATTCCGGGCTTTTACGGCCAGGGGAAGGACGGCAAAGTGAAGACCTTCTCGCGCGGCGGATCGGACATTACGGGATCGATTGTCGCGGGAGCGGCGAAAGCCGATGCCTATGAAAACTGGACGGATGTGTCCGGTTTCCTTGTGGCGGATCCGAGAATTATCCGGAATCCGGTGGCCATCCACACCATCACTTACCGGGAACTGAGAGAGCTGAGCTATATGGGCGCGTCCGTGCTTCACGAGGACGCGATTTTCCCCGTGCGCTCCAAAGGCATTCCCATTAATATCCGGAATACGAACAGGCCGGACGACGAGGGAACCTGGATCGTGGAGAGCACGGCCCGCAAGGCGAAATATACGATTACCGGCATCGCCGGCAAGAAGGGTTTCTGCGCGGTGCTGATTTCAAAGAGCATGATGAACTCGGAAATCGGGTTCGGGCGCAAGGTGCTGCAGGCATTCGAAGAAAATCATATCTCTTTCGAGCACATGCCGTCGGGCATCGACACGATGACGATCGTGGTGCATGAGAGCGAGTTTATTGATAAGGAACAGAGAGTTGTCTCCACGATTCACCGGCTGTCCCAGCCGGACTCCATCGAGATCGAATCCGGACTGGCTCTGATCGCGGTTGTGGGCAGAGGCATGCGGGCCACGAGAGGTACCGCGGCGAGGATCTTCTCCGCGCTGGCCCATGCCCGGGTCAACATCCGGATGATCGACCAGGGGTCTTCCGAGCTGAATATCATTATCGGCGTGGCGAATGAGGACTTTGAAACCGCGATCCGGGCGATTTATGCGATTTTCGTAGATACACAACTGTAAGGCGGGATGTGAGAATACAGTGTACAATGTGTTTGACAAGATGACGGCGCATTATAATGCGATGTCAAAGGCGAACAGGAAAATAGCGAATTATATCTTCCGCAATAAGGACAGCATCCATTATATGTCCATTACCAAGCTGGCGGAGGGCAGCGGGGTGGCGGTCGCGACCGTCACGAGATTCTGCAGGGATCTCGGCTTCTCCAGTTTTAATGCCTTCCGTCTCGAGATGGCAAAAGCGCAGAACGCCAGGACCATTGCCATCGAAGCGGCTGAGAAAGCGGCGGGCGGAGAAGGTGCGGAAAACGGGGACGGGGAAGAGAGTGCGTTTGACGGCTTTCTGACCCGTCTTTACAAACAATACGCAGATGCTCTGTGGAAGACGAAGGAGATGCTGCGGGAAGAGGAAGTGGAGAAAGCGGCTGCCATTCTGATGGGCGCAAAGAGGGTTTTTCTGGTCGGCAGAGGCGGCGGATATGTCGCGGCCAAGGCGGCCTCTTTCCGGTTCCTGGGCATTTCGACAAAGTTTATCTGCGTAGAAGACCAGTATGCCGAGGCGATCTATGCATCGCAGGGCGGAGAGGGCGATGTGATTCTCTGCCTGTCCTATACCGGGGCGCACAGAAGCGGCACCGGTGTTCTGAGGATGGCGAAGGAGCGCGGGATCAGGATTGTGCTGGTGACGCATTTTGCCAATTCGCCGGAGGCGGTCCTGGCGGACGCAGTGCTTTTGTGCGGCGGGATCGAGGATCCGGAGCAGTCGCTGGAACTGAACGTGAAATCCTCCCAGATGTTTGTGATTGACGTCCTGTTCCGCAAATACTGCGAAGCGGACGGCGCGAGAGCGGCGGAATATCAGATACAGGTAGCTGAGACATTAAAGGAAAAGGTCCTGTAAAAGGCGCTAATTTGTGCCGGAAACCGCAGAAAGTACCAGACCTTGTAGTTGCAGAAGGCGATGCCGTAAGCGTATAATATTAAAATGAATTATATTGTGTTTGATCTTGAATGGAACCAGTGCCCGGACGGGAAAAAAGCTGAGAACGCGCTGCTTCCGTTTGAGATTATAGAGATCGGCGCCGTAAAACTGAACGAGAGCCGTGATTTTGTTGATTCATTTCACGTGCTGATCAGGCCGGCGGTATATAAGCATCTTCATTATCAGACGATGAAGGTGATCGGACTGAAAGAGAAGGACCTGAAGAAGGGCCGGGATTTTCCGTCGGCGGCAGATGAATTTTTAAAATGGTGCGGGCCGGATCCGGTGTTCTGTACATGGGGAACCCTGGACCTGACCGAGCTGCAGAGAAATCTGAGCTTTTATCATATGCTGGACCGTCTGCCGGGACCTCTTATGTATGAGGACGTGCAGAAGCTGTTCGCGATCTGCTTTGAGACGCGTTCGGTGCGCAGGTCTCTCTCCTATGCGGCGGAGTTTCTGAAGCTGCCGGATGCCGGCAGATTTCATATGGCCAGTGCCGATGCGGATTATACGGCAGGAGTGTTCCGGGAGATCCCCGATGAGATCGCAAAGAAGAACTATTCCGTGGACTGTTTTCAGAATCCGAAGAGCCGCAGCGAAGAGATCCGGATCCGGTTTGATACATATGAGAAGTTTATATCCTGTGAGTTTGAGACCAGGGAGGATGTCATGAGCGACGCACATGTGACGGCTGTGCGCTGCTTTGTATGTCATAAAAATGTGAAGAGGGTTGTGAAATATTTTGCTGACGGGAGCGGCAGGAATCATCTGGCCGCCGGTCTGTGTCCGGAACACGGATATGTAAAAAGCAAGGTCCGTGTCCGCGAGGCTGCGGACGGCAGATTTTACGCCATCCGGACAACCAAAATGATCAGTGAAGAGGAACTTCAGAAACTGCGTGCCAGACAGCTGATGCTGAGAGTGAAAAAGCAGAGCCGCAGGAAATAGGGTTTCCGATTTCACAATTTGAACATGACTGACGTGCTATAATCACAGATACACTTACGAGAGTGAAGTCAGGCATGTCCGGGGGAGACGGTATCAGGAAAGGAAGTAGCTATCGTGAAGAAAAGAAACCAGCTTGTCAGCACGCTTCTAACAGGAATCCTGATCAGCGGTCTGGGAACGGCCACGATCGGGACTGTTCCTGTTGTTGTAACGGCTGAGGGGTCCGATGTACAGACGGCAGGTGACAGCGGGGATTCTGGAACAGACGGGACGGAGGCGGAGACCGAAGAGCCGGAACCGGCTGCGGAGGAGCCTGCCGCCGCTGAGGAGACCCAGGAATCGGTGCCTGATCAGGGCGGAGAATCCGACTCCACACCGGATGATTCAGATACAACGGATTCGGATACAACAGACTCGGACGCAACAGAATCCGGCACAGAATCGGGAACAGAATCGGGCACGGAATCCGGCACGGAATCGGGAACGGAATCAGGTACGGAGTCCGGCACGGAATCAGGCGCGGAATCAGGTACGGAGTCCGGCACGGAATCGGGAACGGAGTCCGGCACGACGCAATCGGAGCAGGAGATAACAGACTCGGAAGCGGAACCGGTCGAATCAGATCCGTCTTCCGTGGATCCGGGTACAGGTACGGAATCGGGAACGGAGTCCGGTACGGAATCAGGTACGGAGTCAGGCACGGAATCGGGCGCGGAATCAGGTACGGAGTCAGGCACGGAATCAGGTACGGAGTCAGGCACGGAATCAGGTGCGGAGTCCGGTACGGAGTCAACACCGGCCGATCCGGATGACGATACAAAGAAGAAGGAAGAAGAAGAGGCCCGGAGAAGGGCTGAGGAAGAAGCAAAGAAGAAGGCCGAAGAAGAGAGAAAGAAAAAGGAAGAAGAAGCGAGGCGCCTGAAGGAAGAGGAAGAAATCCGCAAGAAGGCGGAAGAGGCGCGCCGCAAGGAAGAAGAAGAGAAGAAGAAGGCCGAGGAAGAGAAGAAGAAAAAGGCCGAAGAAGAAGAGAAAAAGAAGAAAGAAGCGGAGGAGCAGGCCAGACAGGCGGCCTCCTACAGACAGTATTATACCGGCACCTATGTCGTGTCGGATGTCCAGAGAAGGCTGGCGCTGAATGTCGGCTTCCGCAAAATTCCCAAGAAATTTGCCATCGTGCCCGGTAATGAACTGGTCAATATATATGAAGGCAAAGGAAGCGATGCGCGCGTAGTCGGCACGCTTGACCCGGGAGCACTCTGCTATATCATCGATGATGAGAAGGAAGACTGGATCTTCATCGAGTCCGGTGATGTGCGCGGCTTTGTCAGCAAGGATGACATCCGCTTCGGCAAGGCTGTCAATAAGCTGGTCAGAAAGACCGGCGAGGACAAGATGAAGCTGGCCGTGATTACGGTCGACGCGCTGGAGAACGCGGCATACAGATACTCGCTGTACACCGTGAAAAACGTGACGAATCTTCTGTCCGGTCTCGAGGGCGCCTCGGTCGACAGGCAGGCCATGATTCAGTTCTCCATGCAGTTTTTGGGCAATCCCTACGTCTGGGGCGGCGAGTCCCTGACCCAGGGGTGCGACTGCTCCGGTTTCACGATGCTGGTCTACAGACAGTTCGGCATCGAGCTTCCGAGATGCTCCTATGAGCAGGCGGAAGTGGGAATTAAGATTCCGGTTGAGGAAGCCCTTCCGGGCGACCTCGTGTTCTACGCGAGAGACGGCGCCATCTATCACGTGCTGATGGCAATCGGCGACGGGAAGGCGATCAACGCGAGTTCTTCCACGACCGGCATCATTATATCTGATATCAATATGGATAAAGCCTGCTGGGCCGTCAGGATTCTCGATGACGGCACGGTGGTGACAGCCGACTCCTCCACACAGGCTGCCCAGCTGGTGACGGCGGGCAGACAGGCGTATCAGGGAGATCTGGCTTCCAAGCAGACCATTATCGATGCGCTGGCCAAGGCGTCGGAGCGGGAGTGGCAGCAGTACGGCTTCTGCCGTTCGGTCATTATCGCCCAGGCGATCCAGGAGAGCGGATGGGGCGCTTTCAGCAGCTCCAGTTCGGGCATCCAGGCCGCGGATAATAATATCCTTGGCATGAACGAGGAACTCCGGAACGGAGAGTGGGTCAGCCCGTGGACAGGCGGTTCCGCGAGCCGTCTGGTGCCGCAGTATTCCGGCGGCGGTTTCGTGTATAATTACGAGACCATGCGCACCTATGAAGACATAGAGTCCTGCATGGACGACTATGCCGCTTTTAAGATCGGCCTTCATCCCGAGCTCCGCGGAGTCACGGATGTCGACACGGTTATTTCGATCGGCCTCAAGGGCTATGCGACGGATCCGACCTATCAGGACAAGATCCGCGAACTGATCGATGAGTATAATCTGACGGAGTATGACGTTGTCACGGGCCTGTCCGAAGGAGAGACCACGGTTCCGGACAGCGGAGCGGAGCTGCCGGCTGATGTCGTCAGTGCGGAGAGCGAAGCTGAAGCTCCGGCGGACGCAGTGCAGGATACCGGTACGGAACTGCCGGCCGATGAGCAGACGGCGGACGCTGAAGCCCCGGATGAGGCGGAGGATGACAGAACCGCGGCTGCAGACGTCAGACCGTCCGAGGATGTGTTCTACATTGAACCGGACGACGGCGCACCTGCCGGAGAGGAAGCAGATCCCGCGGACGCGGAAGAGGCGGACGAACTGTATCCGGATGAGGACAGCACAGGTGCGGCTGATTCCGGCGCGGCAGAGACTTATCCGGAAACCGGCGAAGAGACCCCGGATACAGCGCAGGCTGGAGAAGCACCGGAAGTACCGCAGGATGAAGAAACACCGGATCTGCCGCAGGAGGACGGAGCAGACGCGGAACAGGAAGCTGCCGCTTATGTAACGGATGACGAAGGCGGATATGATGATGCGGAGTATGCATCAGATGATCAGGCTGAGTATCCGGGCGACGATGACGATGAAGGCGTCGAGGAAACCGTTAACGTCCTGACCTGGTCGGATGAGCCGGAAGACTTTGCGGACGGCGAGATCCAGGAAGAGACAGATGAGGCGATCCCGGCTGAAGCGGATCCGGATACGGTGGATGTGTACGAGCCGGAAGCGGTGACGAGAAACGGACGCGCGGATTACACGGAATATACGGAAGAAGAGCTCGAGACAATCTGGGCGCGCGTGGCGCAGGAAGACGATACGTCTTATGACGGCGCCCTGGCGGTGATTACGACGGTGATGAACCGCGCCGACCTGAATTACGGCGGCTACGGCGTAAACGCCTATGACCAGCTCGCGGCTCCCGGACAGTTTGCCGGCGGATATGAGGACAGACTGGGCGGTAATGTTCCGGATTTCGTGAAGCAGGCTGTTGCGGACTGCCTCGAGAGCGGCCTCCGGAACCACACCTGCACGGAGTTCCGCTATGAGAACATCACCGGAAATGCTCTGAATATCGGCGCAAACTGGTATTTCAATTAACGAACCGATAAATTGATAAACTATGCGGATCACCGCGTGCCGTCGCTGACGGCACGCGGTTTTTCTCTTGACATACCCTGTACTTTGTCTGTACAATAGCACTTTGCAGGACTCATGCAGTCCCTGCAGGGCAATTACAACACATCAATACGTTAAAACGTGAAAGTAAAAGAGGCTGAGCCATGTATAAAAAAGTCGATACCGACATGAATTTTGTCGATCGCGAGAAGAAGACGGTGCAGTTCTGGAAAGAAAACGACATTTTCCGGAAGAGCATCGAGATGCGCGAAGGCGGTCCGACTTATATGTTTTATGACGGTCCTCCGACGGCCAACGGAAAGCCGCACATCGGACATGTGCTGACCCGTGTCATCAAGGACACGATCCCCCGGTACCACGCCATGAAGGGAGAGTATATCCCGAGAAAGGCCGGATGGGATACCCACGGTCTGCCCGTCGAGATCGAAGTGGAGAAGCTTCTGGGCCTGGACGGCAAGGAGCAGATTGAAGAGTACGGCGTCGAGCCGTTTATTCAGAAATGCAAGGAATCGGTCTGGAAGTACGAAGGCATGTGGCGGGAATTCTCGGATGTCGTCGGATTCTGGGCGGATATGGATCATCCGTATGTGACTTACCACGATGATTTCATTGAATCGGAGTGGTGGGCGCTGCAGCAGATCTTCAATAAGGGGCTGCTCTATGAGGGCCATAAAATCGTGCCTTACTGCCCGCGGTGCGGGACGCCGCTGTCCAGCCACGAGGTGGCGCAGGGATACAAGGCCGTGAAGGAGCGCTCGGCGATCGTGCGCTTCCGGGCACTGAACACCAGGTATAATCCGGAGACCCGTGCGGACGAGCCGACCGGCGAGACGGAAGAGGCTTATTTCCTCGCCTGGACGACTACGCCCTGGACGCTGGCATCAAATGTCTCGCTCTGCGTGAACCCGGACGAGGATTATGTCAGGGTGAAGGCGGCTGACGGCTATGTCTATATCATGGCGGAAGCGCTGGTCGATCAGGTGCTGGGACACTTAAGCGAAGAAGTGAAGCCGGAGATCCTGAAGAAGTATAAGGGCAGGGACCTGGAGTACTTTGAATACGAGCCTCTGTACCAGTGCGCGGCGGATGCCGCGGCGAAGCAGCGGAAGAAGGGCTTCTATGTCATGTGCGACAGCTACGTCACCATGACGGACGGCACCGGAATCGTCCACTGCGCGCCCGCTTTCGGTGAAGACGACAACCGCGTCTGCTCGAGATACAATCTGCCTTTCCTGAAATTTGTCAATGAGAAGGGCGAGATGACGGAGGAGACTCCTTTCGCCGGCATGCGCGCGAAACCGTCCGAAAAAGAACTGAAGGAAGGCGCCGTCAGTGCGGATCCGGAGATCCTCAAAGAACTGGCCCACTCGGGCAAGCTCTTTGCCGCTCCCCAGTTTGAGCATGATTATCCGTACTGCTGGAGATGCGATACCCCGCTCCTCTATTACGCGAGAGAATCCTGGTTTATCAGGATGACGGCGGTCAAAGAGGACCTGATCCGCAACAATGCGAAGATCAACTGGATCCCCGCGTCCATCGGCAAGGGCCGCTTCGGCGACTGGCTCGAGAATGTCCAGGACTGGGCGCTTTCCAGAAACAGATACTGGGGCACTCCGCTCAATATCTGGGTCTGCGATGAATGCGGCGAAAAAATGGCCATCGGCTCCAAGGCGGAGCTCCGCGAAAAAGGCGACAACTGCCCCGAAGAGATCGAGCTGCACAAGCCTTACGTGGACAAGGTGACAATCACCTGCCCGCACTGCGGAAAGACCATGCACAGAGTGCCGGAGGTTATTGACTGCTGGTTTGATTCCGGCGCAATGCCTTTCGCGCAGTATCATTATCCGTTTGAGAATCAGGAACTGTTCAAAAAGCAGTTCCCGGCCAGCTTCATTTCCGAAGCCGTGGACCAGACGAGAGGGTGGTTCTATTCCCTGCACGCGATTTCCACGCTTCTCTTTAATGAGCCGTGCTTCAAGAACTGTATCATCATGGGCCTCGTCCAGGACGAAAACGGACAGAAGATGTCCAAGTCCAAAGGAAATGCGGTCGACCCGATGGAAGCGCTTGCCACTTACGGAGCGGATGCCATCCGCTGGTACTTCCTGACGAGTTCGGCGCCGTGGCTGCCCAGCCGCTTCTACGGCAGGGCCGTGCAGGAGGGACAGCGCAAGTTCCTCGGCACACTGTGGAATACATACGCGTTCTACGTCCTTTATGCCAATATTGACGGATTTGACGCGACGAAATACAAGGCGGATCCCGCGACGCTTGGCGTCATGGACCGCTGGATCCTGTCCAGACTGCATTCGACCATCAAGGCCGTGGACGGCTATATGGCTTCCTACAGACCGACGGAAGCGGGCAAGACACTGCAGGATTTCGTGGACAGCCTCAGCAACTGGTATGTCAGAAGAAGCCGCAGCCGGTTCTGGGCGGGCGGCATGGAGCAGGACAAGATCAATGCCTACGAGACGCTCTATACCTGCCTCGTGACGGTCTGCAAGTTGGCCGCTCCCATGATTCCGTTTATGACGGAGGAGATCTACCAGAATCTTGTCAGGACGATCGATCCGGCCGCCCCGGAGAGCATCCATCTCTGCGATTATCCGGCAGCCGATGAGAGCATGATCGACCGCGAACTGGAAGAGAATATGTCCCATGCCTATGACATCGTTGTTCTGGGACGCGCGGTCCGCAACGGAAGCGGCATCAAGAACCGCCAGCCGATCGGGCAGATGTATGTCAGGGCTCCGTACGATGTGCCGGAGTACTACCGGGAGATTATTCTCGACGAGCTGAATGTGAAGCAGCTCGAGATGAAAGATGACGTCAGCGAATATGCCGGCATTTCCCTGAAGCCGGACTTCGCCGCGATCGGGCGGAACTTCCCCAAGGAGCTCAAAGGGGCCGTGATCGGCGCCGTCAGGGGCATTGATCCGGAGCGCGCGCAGAAGGAACTCAGGGCGAAGGGGTCTGTCACGGTGACCCTGAACGGGCAGGAGACGGAGCTCGCCGAGGAGAACCTTCTGGTCGAGACAATTAAGAAAGAGGGCTTTGAGGCCATGTCGGACAACGGCGTGACCGTGGTTCTCGACAAACATCTGACGCCCGAACTGCTTGAAGAGGGCTTTGTGAGAGAGATTGTCAGCAAGATTCAGACCATGCGCAAGGAAGCGGGCTTCGACGTGATGGACCGCATCCGCGTCTATGCGTCCGGAAATGAAAAACTTCAGGCGATTATGGAAACGAACGGTGATTCCATCCGGAAGGATGTCCTGGCGGACGAAATCCGTTTCGGGACGACAGGCGGAAGCGTGAAGGACTGGAAGATCAATTCCGAGCCGTTAACACTTGGAGTAGAGAAGCTTTAATCGGTTTTATGTAAGGAGGCCCTGATTGGCAGCAAATAGTGTAGTAAAAAGATTTAATAAGAAGAAGTTTGTCGAAGACGTCAAGGCGAATGTCAAAAAGCAGTACCGCAGGGACATCTCCGAGGCGACGCAGCAGCAGATCTATCAGGCGGTCTCGGCGGTCATCGAAGACAGCGTGATTGACATGTGGATGGATTCCTGCCAGCGCTTTGAAAAGCAGCAGAATAAGATCGTCTACTATCTGTCCATGGAGTTCCTGATCGGACGCGCGCTCGGAAATAATCTCCTGAACCTGGGGGAATATGAAGGCGTGAAAGAAGCGCTGAGCGAGCTCGGACTGGATATCAATGCCATCGAGGACGAAGAGCCGGATCCGGCGCTCGGCAACGGCGGCCTCGGCAGACTGGCCGCGTGCTTCATGGATTCTCTGGCAAGCGGCGGCTATCACGCCTACGGATGCGGCATCCGCTATCATTACGGCATGTTCAAACAGAAGATCGAGGACGGATTCCAGAAAGAAGTTCCCGACAACTGGCTTAAGAACGGCTATCCCTTCGAGCTGAAGAGACCGGAGCATTCCAAGGAAGTGCGCTTCGGCGGCAATACCAGAATCGAATATGACCCGGCCACGGGCGAGAACAAGTTCATCTATGAGAACTATTCTTCCGTCCTTGCCGTGCCGTATGATATTCCGATTGTCGGCTATAAGAACGGCGTTGTCGATGCGCTGCGCATCTGGGACGCGGAGGCGATCAACCGCTTCGAGCTGGCTTCCTTTGACCGCGGCGAGTATGCCAAGGCGGTGGAGCAGGACAACCTGGCCAGAACGATCACGGAAGTCCTCTATCCGAACGACAACCATATGGCCGGCAAGGAACTGCGCCTGAAGCAGCAGTATTTCTTCATCTCCGCATCCGTCCAGGAAGCCCTGGTCAAGCATCTGAAGATGTACGGGACGCTGGACAATCTGCCGGAGAAGGTTGCCTTCCAGATGAACGACACGCACCCGACGGTGGCCGTGCCTGAACTGATGCGCCTCCTGATGGATGAATACGGCTACGGATGGGACAAGGCGTGGCAGCTGACGACGCGGACCTGCGCCTATACCAACCACACGATCATGGCGGAAGCGCTTGAGAAGTGGCCGATCGACCTGTTCTCGAGGCTCCTCCCGCGTATCTACCAGATCACGGAAGAGATCAACCGCCGCTTCCTGTGCGAGATTCAGGCCCGGTATCCGAACAATCAGGACAAAGTGCGCGAGATGGCCATCATTTACGACGGACAGGTCAGAATGGCATACCTCGCCATCGTGGGCAGCCACAGCGTCAACGGCGTGGCGGCGCTCCACACCGATATTCTGAAGAAGGACGTGCTGAAGTCCTTCTACGAGATGATGCCCGAGAAGTTCAACAACAAGACGAACGGCATCACGCAGAGAAGGTTCCTGCTTCACGGCAATCCCGCCCTTGCTTCCTGGATTACGGACAAGATCGGGGACGGCTGGGTCACGGACCTCTCCGAACTCGCCAAGCTGAAGCTTTACGTGGATGATCCCAAAGCCCAGCAGGAGTTCATGAACATTAAATATAAGAATAAGCAGCGCCTGGCCGCTTACATCCTGGAGCACAACGGGATCGCAGTGGACCCGAATTCGATTTTCGATGTCCAGGTCAAGCGTCTCCATGAGTATAAGAGACAGCTGCTCAATATCATGCACGTGATGTACCTCCGCAATCAGCTGAAGGAGCATCCGGACATGGAGTTCTATCCGAGAACCTTTATCTTCGGCGCCAAGGCGTCGGCCGGCTATAAGACCGCCAAGCTGATCATCAAGCTGATCAATGCCGTGGCCGCCAGCGTCAACAATGACCCGGCCCTGGAAGGCAAGCTGAAGGTTGTCTTCATCGAGGATTACAAGGTCAGCAACGGCGAAATCATTTTCGCTGCCGCGGACGTGTCGGAACAGATCTCGACCGCTTCCAAGGAGGCATCCGGTACCGGCAACATGAAGTTCATGCTGAACGGAGCGCCGACGATCGGAACCATGGACGGCGCCAATGTCGAAATCGTTCAGGAAGTCGGAGAGGAGAATGCATTTATTTTCGGTCTGACTTCCGACCAGGTTATCAATTACGAGCACAACGGCGGCTATGACCCGAACTACATCTTCAACACGGACGGCGAGATCCGCCAGGTCCTCGTACAGATGATCAACGGCACATTTGATCCGGATATGGAGCTCTTCCGCCCGATCTATGACTCGCTTCTGACCAGCCATTACGGCGCGCCGGACAAGTACTTCAACCTTGCCGATTTCCGCTCCTATGCGGATGCGCAGAAGAAAGTGGAAGAGGCTTACCGCGACAAGACGCGCTGGGCGAAGATGGCGATGATGAATACCTTCAGTGCGGGTAAATTCTCATCCGACAGAACGATCGGAGAGTACGTCAGGGATATCTGGCATCTTGATCCGATCGAAAAATAAAACAAGAATTTTTACGCGGGGGATATTTCCGGGGCGCGCATGCAGCGCACCACGGAAATATCCCCTTTTTGTGTGCCTTTGACAGCCGACCTTTACAAGGTTTCGGCCGTGTGATAGTATTTAATAGATTATGGAGGAGTCTACATACCGGTTCTTCCGTCCTGCCGGAAGGATCCCGGCGGATGGCCCGGTATGTTTGTTGATGCGGATTTTGCGCGGAAAAGTTCACGATTCCGGCAAAGAGGTGTAGTGAAATTGGACAAAGCGGAATATATCAGTAAACTTGAACAGATTAATGCGCTTCAGGAAGCGGGCAGCTATCAGGAAGCGGCGGAAATAGCGGACAGCATTGACTGGAAGCATGTGAAAAGCGTGCGGACGCTCTGTATGGTCGGAGAGATTTACGAAGCCAACAGGCGCTATGAGGACAGCCGGCGGATCATGAAAATGGCCTACCGGCGCTCTTCGTCGAGTAAAACCGTCCTCTACAGGCTGGCCGAACTGGATATTGTGACCGGTAATATTGATGAGGCGAAGAAGTTCATCAATGAATTCGAACAGAATTCCCCGAATGACACCTCCCGCTTCATTCTGAAATACAAGCTTCTCAAGGCTGAAAATGCGCCGATCGATGATCAGATCGCCGTGCTGCGCGAGTACCAGAACCACGAGTACACGGAGAGATGGTCCTATGAGCTGGCCAGACTCTATAAGAAGAACGGCCAGAACGAGAAGTGCATCGAGGAATGCGACGACCTGATTCTGTGGTTCTCGGAGGGACGTTATGTCACAAAGGCTCTGGAACTGAAGAAGCAGCTCGGGGCGCTGACGCCGGCCCAGCAGGCCAAGTACGAGGCCAGCCTGAAGAAGGAAGCCGAAGAGAAGGCAAGGGCCAAAGAAGCGGCGGCGGAACTCGCCAAAGCGGCCAGGGAGAAGAAGGCGGCCGAAGCGGAAGCCAAAGAGGCGTCTCCTGCGGATGAGCCGCAGAGTGACGACGGCAGTGGGGCGGAAGAAGAGGCCCCGCATACCGGGGCAGCAGGCGGAGAGGCGGCAGAGGAAGCCGCTTCCGGTGAGAGCGCGGAATCTTCTGAAGAAGCCGCCGGAGAAGGCGCAGCAGAGGAGGCCGCACCGGAAGAGCCTGCCGCAGAGGAAGAAAGCGCGGACGGAGACGAGGATCTGCCCGGTCTCAGTTCCGAAGAAGCGATTGAAAAGATGGATTCCGCGGCGGGGAGGACCTTCGGCGATAAGAATGTTCTCGAACTGCAGGAGGCCAACAGCGGCGGGCGCGAGAGCGGCGAAAAGTTCCAGAGCCGGCTGGCCAGCGGAATCAGAGCTGTGTTCGCCAGCATCCGTCAGACGGCTTCCGTGGACACGGGAGAGCCGGAGGAAGAAGAGGACGACCGGGACGACGATATGAAAATCGCCGGCGAACCCGGCAGCGGACCTTCCGAATATCTGGCAGAGATCGACGGGGCTGACGGCGGGGAAGAGAAACCGGTGGTCAGGGATCTGGAGCCGGAATCCACGGATGCGGGATCTGTCGTGCGGCGTCTCGCGGATGTGTTCGGCGGCAAACGCGGTAACGCAAAGCCCAAAGCCAGAACGGAAGAAGAGATCGCCGGGGAAGAGATCGATGCGGCACTGAAGAAGGATGAACGTCCCAGGGCCGTGAATCTGGATGACCTGTTTGCGGAAACCGCCGGCATGCTCGCAAGCGAGGTGGCGTCAGGCAACTATCAGATGGCCGATACGCTGGAGAGCGACAGCGCGGAAGGGGAAGCACGCCTTCCGGAGAGCCCGGCCGAGTTTGCCGAGCAGGTGAGAGCGGCTGTCGCCAGGGACGCGCAGAAGGACGGAGCGGGCGCCGCGGACGCCGTGCTTTCCGACAATGCGGAGGAGCCCGCTGCAGAGAATACGGCGGCGCCGGCAGAACCGGATGTTTCCCGCGGAGAAGCGCAGGAAGATAATATCGAGAGTATCGCGGAAGCCGTGAGAATGGCGGCGGAACAGGCCGTCAGGGACGCGGCGGAAGAGGCCTCTGCGGAGGAATCCGGCGAGGCAGCTGCGGAAACTGCCGCTGAGACGCCGGCTGAAGAGGGAGCCGCGGAAGCGGGAGACGCGTTCGGCGAGGTGCCCGCGGAAGAAGACGACGGCGGCGCATTCAGCGGGATGCCGGAGGAAGAGGCCGCCCCGGAACAGAATGAGATTCAGGAGGAAGACACCGGGGTCACCGGACGGGAGACGGACGAGTCGCTCGGACTGACCAGGGAATTCCATTTCCAGAATGAAATCGAGAAAGCGCTGGCAGAGCGCAGGGCCAGAAAGGATTCGGAGGAGCCCGGGAGCATCCCGAGCCCGGAGGAGGCCGCCGAGGAACAGGTGACGGAAGCCGTGGGAGGCATCCCCGCTCCGGTGCCGGAAGAGAGCGGATCTGACGGAGATTTTGAGATTCCTCCGCTGGCCGCCGTGTTTGCGGAAGGCGACAATTCGGACGACATGGGTTCCGACGAGGCGCTCATCGAGAGATACGGGGCCCGGGAAGAAGGAGCTGCCGCGGCGGCAGTTCCGGAAGAGAGAGAAGCCGGCGCGGAGAGCGGATCTGCCGGGACGGAGGAGTTGCTGCTCCGGAATGATTCCGACAGAAGCGATTCGGATGTCCTTGAACTCCTGCCGACGGAGGGACGCCAGTTTACGGCTGCGGAAGCGAGAGCATTCTCCTACTTCGCATCGGTGCCGGGTATGGACTATCAGGCAACCGCGGCGATCGCGGATATTAATAACCACAGCGGCGACAGAACATCGAGGAGCGGAAACGTCGCGATTACCGGCAGGCCGGGGTCCGGCAAGACCCGCCTGGCGGAAGCGCTGATCCTGACCAGCTGCCTCACCATGGGGCTGAAGGCGGTGCGCACGGGTAAAATCGTGTCGGATGTCTTTAATTCGAAAGATCCGGCTGCGGTCGTCAAGACACTGGCGGGCGGCTTCCTGATCATCGAAGCGGCGGGCGCGCTCAGCAGCGAGGCTGTCGAACGGCTGAATAAGGCCATGGAGTTCCGCACCGACAGCCTGGTCGTGATCCTCGAGGACGAGAAGCAGGATCTGGAGAAGCTCTTTGCCGCGCATCCGTCATTTGCGGCCAAGTTCACCAACCATATCTCGGTTCCCATCTTCACAAATGACGAACTGGTCAGCTTCGGCAAGGTTTATGCGGAAGAGACCGGCTACAAGATGGATGAGATGGCGACGCTGGCCCTCTATACCATGATCGGCGACAACCAGAAGAATGCGGAGCCGGTGACGGTTGGCATGGTGCGCGACATGGTCGACAAGGCTGCGGACCGCAACAGCCGGAAGTTCCGCTTCGGCAAGGCGCCGGAACGGGAGAACGGACTGATTGTCCTGCATGAGAAAGATTTTAATTTCTGATCCGCCCGAACATGAGCAATCCGTGGCATCATTTCTGAAGATAAAGATTAAGATGAATGACCTGTGCGGTCCGCCTGCAAGGGAAGCAGGCGGACCGCATTGTTTCCACGCGACAAACGAGACGAAGCAAACGGAGGAATCGGTTTATGAAGAAGCAGCCGTATCTGGGCAGCCCGGTATTTACGTCTGCCGTGCTGCGGAATCATCATATTGCGGCCCGCAAGCGGTTTGGCCAGAATTTCCTGATTGACGCGGGGGTTCTGGAAGACACGGTTGAGGCAGCGGGGCTCACGGAAGAGGATTTTGTGCTGGAGATCGGCCCGGGCATCGGCACGCTGACCCAGTATCTGGCATATTCGGCGGGCCGGGTGTGCGCAGTGGAGATCGACCGCTCCCTGCTGCCCGTCCTTGAGGACACGCTGCAGGGGTGGAACAATGTGAAAGTCGTGAACGGGGATATTATGAAGATGGATCTCCGCAGGCTCTCGGAGGAGGAGAACGGAGGGAGGCCCATGAAGGCCGTGGCAAATCTCCCTTATTATATTACGACTCCCGTGATCATGAAGCTGCTCACGGAGGGGGCCCCGCTTGAGAGCATCACGGTCATGGTGCAGAAGGAAGTGGCCGAGCGGATGAAAGCCGCCCCCGGCACCAGAGACTACGGAGCCCTGACACTGGCGGTGGAGTATTATGCCTCTCCTGAAATTGTCCGCATCGTGCCGCCGTCCAGCTTCATGCCCCGCCCGGGAGTCGACAGCGCGGTGGTTCACCTGAAGCTCCGCACGGCCCCGCCGGTCAGCGTGCGGAACGAGAGCCTTCTCTTCGGCGTCATCCGGGCGTCCTTTAATCAGAGGAGGAAGAAGCTGACAAACGGCATCACAAACTTTGAGGGGTTTTCCTTCTCCAAGCAGACCGCGGAGGAGGCGGTGGCGGCGGCCGGCCTCTCCCCCGATGTGAGAGGGGAGACGCTCACGCTGCAGCAGTTCGCTGCTGTGGCCGACGCTCTCTCGGAGCGCATGTAATGGGAAACGTCTTGCAAACGGCAGATATTTTTAGTATAGTTTAGCCGTATAAGTATCGGCAGGGGCCGGTGCCTGTACAAAAAATATGAGGCGGAGCCTCAAAGAAAGAAGGTGAGACTAATGGTTGAGTTAGATCCGATCAGATACGAACTGAATACCTATGATGAGCCACTAGTTGAAATGAGGGATTCACTTTGACCTCGCTGTCAAAGAGAAACGGATTCAGGAATTAAACCGTGAGATGGAGGATCCGCATATCTGGGATCAGCCGGAAGAAGCGCAGAAGAAAATGAAGCTTCTGGCATCTCTGAAGAACGACGTGAGCGTGTATGAGGAGCTCATTTCGGGCAGGGACGATATCCGGGACATGATCGAGATGGCGGATGAAGAGGCGGACCCCGAGCTGGTGCCGGAAGTGCAGGAGATGTTTGAGGCCTTCAAGACCAAATACGAGACCCTGCGCATGAAGACACTTCTGTCCGGCGAATATGACGGGTGCAATGCGATCGTCACGCTGCACGCGGGGACTGGCGGCACGGAGGCGATGGACTGGACAGGCATGCTCTACCGCATGTATTCGCGCTGGGCGGAAGCCCACGGATACCAGGTGGAAGTGCTGGATCTGCTGGAGGGCGAAGAAGCGGGGCTGAAGTCCGTGACCTTCCAGGTAAACGGAGAAAATGCCTACGGCCTGCTCAAGTCGGAGCACGGCGTACACCGGCTGGTCCGTATTTCGCCGTTTAACGCAAACGGCAAACGGCAGACATCGTTCTCTGCCTGCGAAGTGATGCCGGACATCGAGGAGGATCTCGATATTGAGATCGACCCGAAGGATATCCGCATCGACACATACAGATCATCGGGAGCCGGCGGACAGCATATCAACAAGACTTCGTCGGCCATCCGTATCACGCATTTTCCGACGGGAATCGTGGTGACCTGCCAGAACGAGCGCTCGCAGTTCCAGAACAAGGACAAGGCCTTCCAGGAACTGAAAATCAAGCTTTACATGCTGAAGAAGCAGGCGAACGCCGAGAAACTGGACGACATCCGCGGCAAGGTGACGGAGATCGCGTGGGGTAACCAGATCCGCTCATACTTCCTGCAGCCCTACCAGCTTATCAAGGATCTGAGAACAAACGAAGAACAGACGAATGCACAGAAGGTGCTGGACGGCGGGATTGATCCGTTCATCAATGCATACCTCAAGTGGACTGCATTGGGCAACACGGACCAGACGGACAAGCCGGAGAGCAGATAAGGAGTACACATGGCAAAAGTAGCGGTAATGGGATGCGGTACTGTCGGGGCAGGCGTGATCCAGGTGCTGATGATGAACAGCGATGTGATCGCGCGCCGGGTCGGGGAGCCTGTCGAGGTCGTAAAAGCCCTGGATTTGAGAGAATTCCCCGGAACGCCCATCGAGAAGATTCTGACACATGATTTCCAGGACATTCTGAATGATCCCGAAATCAGTGTGGTCGTCGAGACCATGGGCGGGCTGAAGCCGGCCTATCAGTTCACGAAACAGCTTCTGGAGGCAGGAAAAAGCGTCTGCACGTCCAACAAGGAGCTGGTGGCCGAGTACGGCGTGGAGCTTCTCGAGACGGCCCGCGCCCATTCCGCGAATTACATGTTCGAGGCGAGCTGCGGAGGCGGCATCCCGATTATCCGCACGCTCAACGAGTCGCTGACGGCAGAAGAGATTGAGGAAGTCACGGGCATCCTGAACGGGACGACAAACTATATTCTGACCAATATGGCTGACGAAGGCAAGGATTTTGCCACCGCGCTGAAGGAGGCCCAGGACATGGGCTACGCAGAACTGCACCCGGAAGCGGATGTGGAAGGCTGGGATGCCTGCCGCAAGATCGCGATCCTGTCTTCCCTGGCTTACGGCGGCCACATTTCCTACAAAGATGTGATGACAGAAGGCATCACCGCGATCGACGACGCGGATATCGAGTATGCGGCCAAACTGGACTGCAGGATCAGACTGCTCGCAACCAGCCGCCGCGAGAAGGACGGCATCTGGGCCCTGGTCGCGCCCATGATGATCGGACATGAGAATCCGCTGACGGCCGTGGACGGCGTCATGAATGCCGTCATGGTCAAGGGCAATGCGGTCGGCACCACCATGTATTACGGGTCGGGCGCGGGCTCACTGCCCACTGCCAGCGCGGTCTGCGGCGACGTCATTGAATGCGTCAGAAAGCAGGACGTGATACGCAGAGACTACAGCTTCGAGCCGATCGGGCTTCTGAGCGTGGATGAGATCGAGAGGCCTTTCTTTGTCCGCTACAGGGGGACGGAGACGGAGGCCATCCGGAAATACGGCGAAATCAGCCATATTACGAGACTGAAGAAGTATCCTGACGAATTCGGATTCCTGACACCGGTGATGGCGGAGAAGGCTTTCCGGGCTGCCGCGGCCGGTGATGAAAGCGTGATCAAATGGATTCGCAGGGGAAAGAAGGAAGAGGCAGAATGAAATACGTACTGGTGCTGGGCGACGGGATGGCGGATGAGCCGATCGAATCGCTCGGGGGAAAGACGCCGCTTGAATATGCAGAGACACCCGTGATGGACGAGATGGCGTCCGCCGGGGAAATCGGCCTCCTCCACACGATCCCGCAGGGCATGAAGCCGGGATCGGACACCGCCAATCTGAGCGTAATGGGATATGATCCGGCGGTCTATTATTCGGGGAGATCCCCGCTTGAAGCGCTCTCCATCGGAGTGCCCATGAAGGACACGGATGTTTCTTACCGGGTCAATATCGTGACGCTTGACGATGCGGAGGTATTTGAGGAGAAGGTCATACTGGACCACAGTTCGGACGAGATTTCGACGGAAGAGTCCACGGAGCTTCTGCATGCCGTGACTGCTGAACTGAAGGATCCGCGCTTTGCATTTTACGGCGGCACTTCCTACAGGCACTGTATGATCTGGGACCGCGGCGAGGCCGTGGATCTGTCCCAGCCCCACGACCATCTGGGGCAGGTGATCGGACCGTATCTGCCCCCGGAACCGTTCCTCTCCATGATGAAAAAGAGCTATGAGATCCTGAAAAACCACCCGATTAATCAGAAGCGCAGAGAAAAGGGTCTGAACCCCGCCGTCTGCTTCTGGTTCTGGGGAGCCGGCAGAAAGCCGCAGCTGATGGATTTCAAAGAGAAGTTCGGCAAAAGTGCCGTCATGATTTCCGCGGTGGATCTGCTGAAAGGTCTGGGCGTCGGGACCGGCATGAAGGTGATCAATGTACCGGGCGCCACAGGCGGCCTGGAAACGAATTACGAGGGCAAGGCGCAGGCCGCCGTGAAAGCGGTTCTTTCGGACGGCTTTGATTTCGCTTATGTCCATGTGGAAGCGCCTGACGAGATGGGCCACCAGGGTTCCGTCGAAAAGAAGATCAGGGCCATCGAGAATCTGGACAGCCGGGTCATCCGGCTTGTAAAGGAGTCGCTGGACGCATCGGGCGAGGAATACAGAATCCTGGTGCTGCCGGATCATCCGACTCCGATCCGGTGCCGCACGCACACGGCGGATCCCGTGCCGTATCTGCTCTATGACAGCAGGAGTTCCGCGCGGCATACATGGAAGTATAATGAGAAAGAGGCGCGCCTCAGCGGGAACGATCTCGGGGCGGGGCCCAATATCATGAAGCATCTGTTTGATGCATAAGCGATAACGTTATGTTGGTTATAAAAAAGTTCGGCGGTTCCTCGCTGGCGACGCCCGCCCGCATTATCGCGGTGGCCAGGCGGTGCGCCGAGGACTACCAAAAGGGCGATGATGTAGTTGTGGTACTGTCCGCGATCGGACAGGCGACGGATGATCTCCTCTCTCTGGCGCGGCAGGTTTCCGACCGCCCGCCGAAGAGGGAAGTGGACATGCTGATTTCCACCGGTGAACAGGTGGCGGCGGCCGTCATGGCCATCGCCATGTCCGCACAGGGAATCCGTGCGGTATCACTGAACGCTTTTCAGGCGGGGCTCAGGACGAGCGGCAGCTACGGGAATGCCCGGTTCCGCAAAATCGACACGGAGCGGATCCGCCATGAACTGGATGACCGGAAGATCGTCATCGTCACGGGTTTTCAGGGAATCAATAAATACAATGACCTGACGACTCTGGGACGCGGCGGATCGGACACCACGGCAGTCGCCCTTGCGGCCGCACTGCACGCGGATGCCTGTGAGATTTACACCGATGTGGACGGCGTCTATACGGCGGATCCCAGGATCTGCCCGACTGCCCGGAAGCTGCCGGAGATCTCTTATGATGAAATGCTGGATCTGGCTTCCCTGGGCGCTTCGGTGCTGCATAACCGTGCGGTTGAGATGGCGAAGAAGTACGATGTTTCACTCGTTGTCCGCTCATCCATGAACCGGAATGAGGGGACGGTCGTCAGGGAGGTGACAGGCGTGGAGAGAATGCTGATCAGCGGCGTGGCGCTGGACAAGAATATAGACCGGATCACGGTGATCGGCCTGAAAGATGAGCCGGGGGTGGCGTTCCGCCTGTTCAGTATTTTTGCGAAGGGCGGCGTCAATATTGACCTGATTCTCCAGTCGAGCGGCCATGACGGGCTCAAGGATATTTCCTTTACGCTGGCCGACGAGGACGCGGACGAGGCGCTGGCGCTTCTGGAGAAGAGCAGGCCGAGACTGCGCTACCGCGAACTGGATCTCGACCGCGGGGTTGCCAAGCTGTCGGTCGTGGGCGTCGGGATGATGTCGAACCCGGGCGTGGCCGCAAGGATGTTCGAGGCCCTCTATAACGAGGGTGTCAATATCCAGATGATTTCCACATCGGAAATCCGTATCACGGTTCTTGTAGACGAGCGGGAAGGCGAACACGCCGTCCGGGCTGTCCACGATGCGTTTGAACTGAGTGAATAAACGCGAGCTGTCGGCTGCACCGGTCCGAACTACGTAAAAAGAGAATTGACAGATTATGAAAATAGAAAAAATCAGTGAAAATCAGATACGCTGTACGCTGACAAAAGAGGATCTGGAGCAGAGAAATATCCGCCTGAGCGAACTGGCTTACGGTTCGGAGAAGGCCAGGATGCTGTTCCGGGACATGCTGATGGAAGCGTTCGAGAAGTGCGGATTTACCAATGACGCCAATATTCCCCTTATGATAGAGGCGATTCCGGACAGGGAGAATTCACTGGTGCTGGTCATCACAAAGGTGGAAGATCCGGAAGAGCTGGATACCCGCTTCTCCAAGTTCTCCGCGACAAACGTGCTTCCGGATGACGAAGGGCCCTCTGTCGAGGGAGCCGATACCATCCTGGACACCATTCACAGATTTATGGATTCCAAGAAAACAAAGAAGACAGGCGCCGCTGCGAAAGGCGGCGAGAGCGCCAGAAGAGAAGGCGGCGAGAACGGCCCGGCGGCGGCTCCGGCTCCGGCGAAAGGGAAAGCCCAGAAGCAGACAGCCAGAGCGAAAACCCAGGCCATGCCGGTGCTGACCAGAATGTACCGCTTCCGGACGATCGACCACGTGATCGAGGCCGCTTCGGCTCTCCGGGGCTTCTATAAAGGAAAGAATACGCTCTACCACCTCCGGAAGGAGGGGAGCTATATCCTTGTCATCCACCAGTCCTCCCACACTGCGGAGGAGTACAATAAGGTCTGCAATATTATTACGGAATATGGCAGTGCCGAGAAGTACAGCGGCACGGCGGAGGCATATTACGCGGAGCACGAGGACACGGTGATCGTGGGATCGGCTCTGCAGGAGCTGTCGGTGCTCACCAAAAATTGACGAATTAAGAACAAAGAGTCGCTTTGCGGCTCTTTGCGCGCTGGTGCGCGCAGGCAAAAGCCTGCAAAATTCATCTGCGCACCAGTCGCATCCCGCCCGGAGGGCTCTTTATCTTATAGGAAATGCAAAGCAATTTCCTATAAGATAAAGAAAACGGGCAGGATCATCCTCTCTGGGATATCCTGCCCGTTATTGTTCCGTGGTCTGTCACGCCTTGATTTCAGCGTCCACCTTCGCCTTGTCGGCCAGAAATTCATTGACTGCCTTTACCACGATGTCTCCGTCGAGACCATGAACCATGGCGGCCTCTTCCAGAGATTCGCCCTGGGAAGCCGGGCATCCGAGGCAGTGCATGCCCATGCTCATGAGAACCGGGGCCACATCGTAATCCTCGCGGAGAATTTCACCGATCGTCATATCCTTCGTGATCTGTGTCATAGTAATGCCTCCTGTACCAAAAAACTATTACATAAGCAGTGCTATTATAATCCCCTTCCGGCATAATTTCAAGCGGATAATAAACTAACGGTTAGTCTTGTACAACGGGCCTGCCGTGTTATACAATCGCTTAAAGAAGCAATCCTAATATACTTAAAGGAGGAGTCTATCATGGCATATGTTATTTCTGATGAATGTGTAAGCTGCGGAACATGCGCAGGTGAGTGCCCGGTCGGTGCTATTTCCGAGGGAGATTCTCATTATGAAATCAATGCTGATGAGTGCGTAGACTGCGGAACATGCGCAGCTGCATGTCCCGTCGGCGCGATCGCTGAAGGCTGATCATCAGACGGATGTCGAAGGACTTGGAGAGTGTGAAAAAACGAAAGTTTTTTCACACTCTTTTCTTTGCGCGAAGCAATGAGCCATGCGCTTCCGGGATGAAAGGCGGCCATCGAGAGCTTGCTCTCGAATGGCCGCCTTTCATCCCGGGAGCATACGGCGAACGCCGCGACAGTGAGGGAATGCGAAGCGTTCCCGAACCTGTCGGCATGGCTTATTGCTTCGCGAAGATTATCACGTTCTATCCGGGTTCTGGCAGTTTCTATTCCACTTCGGCCTGATCTGTTGACCCCGCGGATGCGGGTGCTATAATCGGGTTTAACGGCAGGCCTACCGCGAGCAGCCAGGGGAACTCTTCGATCCCTCCGGCAGAACCTTAAAAACTCTCACTACTGCGTAAGGGAACATCATGTCAAAGAGTCAAAGCAGGTCATACAAGTCATTCCGAAGGGAATTCAAGGCCCTGCATGACAGCGGGTGCCGTCTGTTTTACCCGGAAAACAGGGAGATCCGGCCGGCAGATCTGGCGGAAACCATTGCCAAAGATCCGGACGCCACCTATATGCGGGATGAAGTCTATGACCGGAAAGGGAGGATGATCAAAGTGCATTTTACGCGGATTGAAATCGTCTGATGTGACGGAACGTCCGCAGGAGAACCATGTCACTTAAATGACGCCCCATGTGAATATGGCGGTCAGAAACGGTATCATTTAACTTTATAACAGGAAGACAAAAAGGAAATCCGGAACCGCGGAATCGTATGTGCACGAAGGTTCCGGATTTTTCTGTGCCATTCTATATCCGGACTGTCCGCTGATGCCTGCCGCGCCACTCCCTAGGAGACATGCCGTGGTAATTTTTGAAAGCGCGCGAGAAGCGGAGCTGGTCGTCGTAGCCGACGGCATTGCCGACGTCCTTGATGGAGAAGTCCGTGAGGCGGAGCAGATCGGCCGCGCGGATCATGCGGTACTGCATGAGAAACTGCTGGGGAGACTGGCCGACGGTGTCCCGGAAGATCTTCCCGAAATAGCTCCTGTTGAGGCCCGCGTTGGAAGCGATATCCTCCACGGTGATATTATTCTGGAAGTTTCTCTCGATATAGGAGATGGCCTCGTTTACGTAGAAGTCGCGCAGCTTGTCGCCTCCTGCGTAGGAGGGGGCGGCCAGGGAGCGGACCAGGCTGTCCATAAAGAGATAGAGATGTCCGATCAGGTGATACTGGGATTCGTCCTTGTTGCGGATAATGTGGAGCATCTCGTCAGCCATTGTTTCCCGGAAGGTTCCGAACCGGGCGTGATAGACCGGGTTGTCCTTTGTGAGGCCGGCGATGGCGAGCGCTTCTTTTGTCCGCATGCCGTCAAATTCCAGCCACATATAGGTCCAGGGAAGGCGGTGGTCCGCCACATATGTGGTGACACAGCCGGGCGTGATCAGAAATCCCTCCCCGGTCCGGATATTGTAGGAGCGTCCGTCGTCCGTCATCATTTTTCCGCATCCGGAAAGGACATAGTGGAAGAGGTAATGATTGCGGGAGGCCGGGCCGAAGGAATGCCCGGGTTCACAGGCCTCCAGTCCGAACTGGAAGAGATTCATGTCCATGAAGGAACTGCTCTGAAATACCGAAAATGAATTTTCCATCCCCCGCATCTGCCTCCTGCATATATCAAAATGCTATTTACTTTACATATTTTAACATAAAACAAGCAAAATGATATAAAAAACTGATTGTCCTGTCATTTTGCAAAAAGCGCAATGTCTTATATAATAACTGAAGACGAGGTGGACAGATGAGCAGGCCGAAGATCGAAGAACTGAAACAGGAATATCTTTTCCTTGATAACCCGGTGCGGGAGAGCGACCCGGAGCGGGATCCGTCTCTCTATTTCGCATATTGCGGATATGAGGCGTGCAGACCAGGACATTCCTACGGTCCCTACGCCAGGACAAACTACGTGATCCACGTCATCCGCAGAGGGAGAGGAACCCTGGTTTATAACAAAAAGCGTTATATTGCCGAACAGGGGCAGATGTTTATTCTGATGCCGGGGCTCAGGACAACCTATCAGGCGGATGTGGAGAACCCCTGGGATTACTGCTGGATCGGCTTCCGGGGACCGGCCGCGGAGCGGATCGTCAGGGAAATCGGATTTTCACCGGAGCAGCCCGTGCTGGACTTCCGCAATGTGGAGGCCTTCAGCGATATCATCGGGGAGATGCTGCAGCTCCGGAAAAGAGTCCTTACGGAGACGCTGAAGCGGCAGGCATATCTGTTTGAGCTCATGGCCATGCTGATCGAAAACGCCGATCTGTGCGGCATCCGCAGAAACGTGACGGACGACACGGATCTCTCCTATGCAAACTATGCACTTCAGTATATCCAGAAGAACTTTCAGAACAAGATCCGGGTTGCGGATATCGCGGAGCACATCGGGATCTCGAGGGGCTATCTGACCAGGCTGATCAAGGAGGCGACGGGGCAGTCTCCCCAGGAGTACCTGATCGGTCTGCGCCTGGAGCACGCCTCGCGGTTTCTGAGGCATTCGCAGGATCCTGTCAGGGACGTGGCATTTGCCAGCGGGTACAGTGATTCCCTGGCCTTCTCCAAGGCATTTAAGCAGCATTACGGAATGAGCCCCAGCGAATATCACAGAATGTACTACAGAGAAGACCCGGAAATAGTGGAAAATGCGGAAAAAGGCGATTCCTGATCTGGGCAATGTGCACAAAACGGTTTTTTGCAGATTTTAAACTTATACTAATTTCCACATAAAAAGCACAAATTCACATGCCGCGTACACAAAAATCCATACTACTGAGTTCCTATTACAGATATAATTTGTGAAACGGGACTGAAACACCGCTGTGGTGAGCAGTCTGCTTATATTAAAGGAGGATACATATGAGAACAAAGAAGGCAATTTCAGTTGCACTCTCCGCCATGATGGCAGTCGGAATGACAGCTGCCGTTCCGTTTGCTGTCAGCGCAGACTACAGCGTGAAAGAGATCCAGGTTAACATCTGGGATAACAACCAGCTTGCGGGCCTTCAGGAGATCGCTGATGAGTGGTCAGCAGAGTCCGGCGTGAAGGTCAATTTCAATGTTGTTGACTGGGATAACTACTGGACGCTTCTTGAGGCTGGCGCTTCGGGCGGAGATATGCCGGATGTATTCTGGATGCACTCCAACACAGCTCAGATGTACATGGAAAATGATCTCCTTTATCCGCTGGATGACATGATCGCGGCAGATGATCAGATCGACCTCGCAAATTACTATGAAGGCATTGTCAACCTCTACAAGAGCGGCGACAAGCAGTACGCGCTGCCGAAGGATCATGACACCATCGCTCTCCTTTACAACAAGGCTATCTTTGACAAGTACGGCGTGGACTATCCGACAGACGACTGGACATGGGAAGACCTGATCGAGGCAGAGACCAAGATCACGGAAGCCGGCAAGGATGACGGCGTCTACGGCATGGCCATGAACACATCCAACAACCAGGACGGCTGGTACAACGTGGTTTATGATTACGGCGCAAACATCGTCGGCGAAGATCACAAGAGCACAACCATCGGGTCCGATGCAGGCAAGGCCGGCATGGATGTCGTCCGCCGCATCGTCGAGAACGGCGCTCCGCAGACCGTGGTCGCTGAGACTGGTACGGACTCTCTGTTCAACTCCGGTCTGGTCGGCATGATCACACAGGGCTCCTGGATGATCAACGTATTCTATACGGCTGACCACGCTGCCGACTATGCATGGGCTCTGCTTCCCTACGCTGATGTCAACGGCAACGGCGCATGCGACGAAGGCGAGCGCCAGAGCTGCTACAACGGCCTCGGCTGGGCAATCGCTCATGACGTGGAAGATCCGCAGGCATGCTATGATCTGATTTCTTACTTCTGCTCTGAAAAAGGCCAGAAGGAACAGGCTCAGAAGGGTGTCACCATGGCCGGTATGAAGAGCGTTTCCGATGAGTTCGCAAGCGCATTCGAAGGCATGGATGTCTCCGCATTCACAAGAATTGAAGAAGAAGGCACTCTGTACTTCCGTCCGTATACACGCAATACGACTGTCTGGGAAGATGCTCTGCAGCAGGGCGGCTGCTTCCTGGATGCATGGCAGAATCCGTCCGATCCGGCAGTGATGGCTACAGCTTGCGACAACGCACAGCAGATCATCGAGAACGCGATCGCGAACGAGTAATTTAAAAACCCATGTAAGAGATTCATGATACTCTGCGCGGGATGAGGCGCACTCATGGCCTCATCCCGTTTTTTTCCCAAAAATGCGCATGAAAAGCCCATTTTTCGGCGTAAAACCCGGGTTGATCCGGAGGCGGAGCTAGTTACAATTATGAAAGGGGGGTGTTTTCTTGGGCAAAAAAATGACACCTAGAGAAAGGTCGGAAGCCAAGTGGGGGCTTGCATTCGTGGCACCTACGATGATTGGTCTGATCATTCTGAACTTTTATCCGTTCTTTAACACGATTTATCAGTCCTTCTGCAAAACCGGCGACTTCGGCAAGGGCAACATCTTTGTCGGATTTAAAAATTATCAGGCGGTTCTGAAGGCATCCGAAACATGGCAGTCTCTCTGGAACACCGTGAAATACGCGCTGATCGAGGTTCCCTTCGGCGTCGTGATCGCTTTGATCCTTGCGGTATTCCTGAGCAAGAAGATCGCCGGACTTTCCATCTACAGAACCATCTTCTTCCTGCCGATGGTCTGCGCGCCCGCAGCCGTCGCCATGGTCTGGAAGTGGCTGTATAACACACAGTTCGGTCTGATCAACAATATCTTCCACGCCAAGGTGGAGTGGATCTCCAATCCGAGGATTGCGTGGATTTCCATCGGTATCATCGGCGTCTGGTCCATTATCGGTTACAACATGGTCCTCTTCATCGGCGGTCTGCAGGAAATTCCCGGCGACTACTATGAAGCAGCCGATATCGACGGCGCGAGCGGCATCCGCCAGTTCTTCTCCATTACGGTTCCGCTTCTGAGCCCGACGACATTCTTTATCGTACAGACCCGTATCATCGGCGCCCTGACGGTGTTCGACCTTATGTTCATGGTCATGGACAAGACGAACGTCGCGCTGCCGAAGGTTCAGTCCATCGTCTACCTCTTCTATCAGTATGCATTTACGAACGGCAATAAGGGCTACGGTGCCACACTGGTTATCGTGCTGGTTGTGTTCATCATGATCATTACGTTCATTCTCCAGCAGGCTGAGAAGAGATTAGTCTATCACGCGTGAAAGGAGGGGGAGTAAGCTAATGGAAGGTGCTGAAAGAAGAGCAAAAACAAGAAAAGCGATCATGCACGTTATCCTGATCATCATGTCATTTATCATGCTGGTCCCCTTCGCGTGGATGATTCTGACCGCACTCAAGACCAAGGGCGAGGCGATTTCCGTCAACCCCTTCTACATTCTGCCGCATGACGGCTGGCACTGGGAGAACTTCGGAACAGTCTGGAAGAGTTACAACTTTGTAATCCTCTATAAGAATACACTGCTGCTGATCTTCTTCCGCGTGGTCTGCGCGTGCCTCACGGCAACCATGGCCGGCTATGCGTTCGGACGCCTGAAGTTCCCGGGCAGGAAGTTCCTGTTCACGCTGGTTCTCGTCCAGATGATGATTCCGGCGCAGATCTTCATTATTCCGCAGTACCTGATGGTCTCCAAGATGGGCATGCTGAATACCACCTTCGGCCTGGTCTTCCCGGGTCTCGTGACGGCATTCGGTACATACCTGCTGAAGACGGGTTATGAAGGACTTCCGATGGATCTGGAGGAAGCCGCCATGATTGACGGCTGTAACGTGGGGCAGCGGTTCCTGCGGATCATGATGCCCCTGACACGGAGCTCGATGATTTCTCTCGGAATCTTCACCGCCGTGTTCGCGTTCAAGGATCTGATGTGGCCGATGATCGTCTGCACGAATGCGTCCACCACG
>CACXFM010000073.1 GCA_902766955.1 uncultured Lachnospiraceae bacterium
AAGCGTCCGGTGAACGGTTCCGCAAAAACCGGAAGAACTGAAACGAGCCGCCGGGCAAACGGCTAGTGTCAGTCCTGCCGGAACAAGGGGTCAAGGGAAGCGCAGTTCCCTTTGGCGGAGTTAAGAGGCAGCAGTCTCTTATCGGGGTGCCGGGGTGAAACGTCCGGCGCGGGTCGAGGGCAAGGCCCCGTCCAGTTAAGTGATGGGAACCGTCACTTAGTAGTGGGTATTACCTGCCGACACGGTTTCGGTTTTTCCGGGTTTTAAGAGGCAGGGAAAAAACATGGTTTCTCAAAAAATGATGAAAGGACGGTTGCCAATGAAACTAACAAGACACAATGGAAGGTCCGGCAAGAACGGCGTTTATAATCCGAAACACAATGACCGCCGTTTCGACATCGCCAATAATGAACATATCGATGAGGACCGGGCAAATCAGAATGTCTATTGGGACTGCTATCAGGGATTTCATTTCCCGAAGGATCAGGAACAGGAAGACAGGATTGTTTATTCCTTTGAGCAGATCGAGCGTGCTTTTTATTCGGAACGCTACGATGATTTCTGCGAAGGTCAGCATGAACGAAACAGGAAGACCGGGCATTCCAACCGGGATCGCACCACTGAGGATCTTCGGCTCGATAAAAAGACCTGCCCTGAAGAATCTTTGATCCAGATCGGAACGATGGAGAAGTCAGTCTCTCCCGCTGTTCTGGCTGAGATCGCGGCAGAGTTCTTTGAAGAATTTGACCGCCGCTTCGGTGAGCACATCCACATCTTGGACTGGTCACTGCATCTGGACGAGGCCACACCTCACATCAATGAGCGGCATGTCTTCGATTGCGAAAACCGCTATGGCGAGATCGCGCCGCAACAGGAAAAAGCGCTCGAGGTTCTTGGGTTCGATCTTCCAAATCCGGACCAGAAGCCGGGCAAGCTGAACAACAGAAAAATGACTTTCGATGCCGCCTGCCGGGCGATGCTTTTTGATATCTGCAAACAGCACGGCCTTCACCTTGATCAGGAACCGGAGTATGGCGGCCGGGCCTATCTGGAAAAACAGGATTATATTCTGATGAAGCAAAAGGAAAAGCTGGCGGATCAGGAACAGCAGATCGAAGCGAAGGAAGCGGAACTGGAAGAGATCACGATCCGGATCTCCGACACGGAATCATTTGTGGAAGAGATTGCGAATGTGGCTTATGAGAAAGCGGTCGAAGCGATAACGGACACAGTCCGGGAAGAAGTCAGGAATGAAGATTTCGAGATCATAGCTGATACACGGGAATCGCTCTTCCGCAATTTTCACTTTACGCCGGATGCGGCACAGACTATTGAGGCCGTATTCTCTGAAGTTATGAATCGGTTCAAAGGGATGACACAGCATATTTCGGAAAGGCTGACCTCCATCTTCCGGTCTCCGAAGAAGAAGTCGGAGATCAAAGAGCCAGTCAAGGAATCGATCCGTGACAGGCTTGCGAGAAGTCAGAGGCGGGCAGATGAGGCAAATGCCCGAAGGCGCGCTGAACGCGGTCTGCCGCCGAGACGAAGACAACAAAATATGGATCTATGATGAGCGTCTGTTTTGATCAGTTGATACCGATGAAGACAGACGCTTTTTCATGTCAGAAGGTGTATCAAATATGGTACGGCTTCTGGAAAGTGAGGTGATAAGGACGGGAATCTATTCACAGATCAAGGAGCAGGTCAGCACGCGGGCCGTAGCCGAGCATTACGGTCACAGGGTAAATCGCAACGGCATGATGCGCTGTCCGTTCCATGATGACAAAAGACCTAGCATGAAGGTCGATCAGAATTTCATCTGCTTCGGCTGTCAGGAGAAAGGCGATGTGATCGATTTTGCCGCAAAGCTGTTTGGTATGACTCCTTATGATGCAGCCGGGAAGCTGATCGCGGATATGGGCCTGACGGTGACTGCGGAAAGCAGGCCGGACGTTCAGCCTGGCACTCGCCAGAGAGCCAAGCGTGATCGGCTGGAACAGGAACAGTTCGAGCAAGCAGTCAGCCGGATCTACAACCTTTACTGCGATTACTTTCGGCTCCTGAATGAGTGGGCCAAAGAATACGCGCCGCGATCTCCGGATGAGGATCTTCATCCGCTGTTCGTGGAGGCGATGCACCAGAGGGACTATGTGGAATATCTGCTCGATCTTCTTCTTTACGGTTCAAAGGAAGACAAAGCATTCGTTCTGATCGAAAAGGGAAAGGGGGTGAACAAACTTGAAGAAAGAATCAGAGAATTTGACTCCGGCCGCTGGAAACGCTCTTCACGCAGCGTTGACGGCAGTCTCGCCGGAGATGACCACGGAGCAGATCCGGGAGATGCTCGAAGTGACGGAGAAAGGTCAAGTCCGGAATATGGTCACAAACGCGGAAACGATCCTGTCTTATGATCCTCTTCTGCGCGGCAGTATCCGGTATAACGAACTGACACAGCGGGTTGATATCGTGAAGGATCTCGGTTGGAGCCGAGGAAGTTCCGGAGCCGCGCTTACGGACAACGATCTCTATAACATCCATCTGTACTGTGAGCGGACTTATGGAATCAGCAACCTGAAAACCATCGAAGAGGCCCTCCACATCGTAGCGGAACGGAACAAGTACCATCCAATCCGTGACTTTCTGAACAGTCTTGAATGGGACGGCAAGGAGCGGGTCTGCTACGCTCTCCGGCAATTCCTCGGGGCCGATGCCAGTGACTACACCTATGAGATCCTGAAGTTCTTCATGCTGGGCGCGATATCGAGAGTATTCCGGCCCGGTGTGAAGTTCGACTATATCATCTGTGTGGTTGGCGATCAGGGAGCCGGCAAGTCAACCTTCTTCCGTCTGCTGGCCGTTGAGGACGAGTGGTTCACGGATGACCTGAAGGATCTGGAAAGCAACCGGGTCTTTGAAAAGCTTCAGGGGCACTGGATCATCGAATTGTCCGAGATGCTTGCGACCAACAACGCCAAGAGCAACGAGGCCATTAAGAGCTTCCTCTCCCGCCAGAAAGAGATCTACCGCACACCTTATGAGCGGTATCCGAAAGACAGGCCGAGGCAGTGTGTATTTGCCGGGACTACGAACAAGATCAGTTTCCTGCCGAGTGACCGGACCGGGAACCGTCGTTTCCTTCCGATTCGCTGTCAGGAAAAGGAAGCCGAGGTATTCATTCTGGATAACGAACAGGAATCCAGAGAGTATATTCGGCAGATGTGGGCCGAAGTTATGGAGATCTACCGCTCCGGCAAGGTACGGCTGAAGCTTTCTCCGGAGATGGAAGCCCAGGTCCGCGAACGGCAGAAGGATTTCATGCAGGAAGATGTGGACGCGGGCCTGATACTGGCTTTTATGCAGGAAACCACGGAGCAGAAGGTCTGTTCAAAGCAGCTCTTCCGGGAAGCTCTGGGCAATGGGCTCACGAAACCGCAGAGGTGGCAGACCAACGAGATCAACGACATCATGAACCAGCTGATCCGGGACGGTTCACTACCGGAATGGCGTTACTTTGACAGTCCGCGCCGTTTCCTCGGGACGGATTACGGCACGCAGAAGGGGTGGGAACGGATCAAAGAGAATCCGCCGCCTGCCGTCAACGAAGGTGCGTCAACTGAGGCAGAGTTCCATCAGCTGGGGTTGGATGAGATCACTCCTTTTGATGAAAAGCCTTCTTCGTAGACTATTGTAGACGGCTTGTTGACAGTAGAAAGCGGTTCGGCAGGACCGGAAACCCTTATATTTCCTGAATAGTTCTTCTTATTGTCAACGAGCAACGCCAACGGAGTATGAAACATGTGTTGGAGCGAAAAAGCGTGGTGTATGCCCTGTAAAGTGTTTGAGGGTTCGTTGGCGTTTTTCGTTGACGGCCCCTCATCTTATGAAAGGACAACGATTATGAGAATAGAGTTTTTTGATGCGGAGCTGTTGTTTATTTACGGCGATGACAGGCTCTGCCGGACGATCGGCAATCTGATCTACGGCGGCCAGTATGTTTCCAATGAACAGATCCGGAAGCAGATGATATCACTCAGCACCCGGCTGTCGGACGGCATGGATCCGGCGAAGTGGCCGGAGTTCCTTCGCAGAGTCAGGTCCAACATGGGGATCCGGCTTCAGCGGGAGAAAGAAGCTTATCTGGAGAATCTGGCCTTTATGAGGGCAGAGCTGGAAAGAATGGAGGCCGGGAATGAAGAACTGCATGATTGATGAGACGCGGCAGGTCACTGACAGCCTGCCGGAGAAGGAAACTGCTGATGCAACCGGGGCATCTCCGTCTGAACCGGGCTTCTCCGGCTTCACCATGAAGTCCGGGAGCACAACATTCCTTGTGGGCCTGCATTTCAGCGAGAGCTGCAAAGAGACGCTGGATGACAAGCTGAAGCGGCTGATCCGGAAGGATGTCGAGGCCGATAATTTCTGAAAGGCGGCCGGAAGGGGGCTATATTGGCCCCTTTACATAGCTTCAGATTGTTATAGGGAGAGAAAAACGAGCTGTTAGGCCAGTCAGGTTTTTAAATGTATGTGTATTGACTTTCTTGATAACCGATGATATTATTATAAACACCATTAATAAAATATTATTGGGAACTCGAGGAGGTATGTTTATGATCACAAAAATAATCCAGATTGAATTTGCAAATCCAAGCATCCGGGCAATTGACCACATACAGGATATCCGGAAAGCTGCGGAGAATGCCGGGCTAAACCTCTTTTCCCGCTACGATGTCCGGCTTCAGTACCCGATGCCGGACGGTGATCGAGTTGTTCTCGAGATCAAGATCCCGGACGAAATTGCGGAGAAATTTGCTATTGGAAATCACCTGCGCGGCATTTCCAATTTTCTGCTCAGCAGATGCGGAGATCGGTATCAGCCTTATTTGGTCGGGAAGCGGCTCCTCAACTATACTGAGGTGACTGAAGGCAGTCGAGAACCCACGGGTCTTGCGATGGTTGATCGTCTCGAGGCTGTCGCCGCATTTGCTAAGCTGCTGGAGCGGTCAGACGAAGAGGCTCTGGATCAGATTAGCAGGATACTTGTCATTTTGAAAGAAGCTAAGCAACCGTGGCAATGAGCCATGAGAACTACAGGAGGGATATCGTGGAAGAGAGAATTATTCCGACAAGAGAAAATGCACTGGTTTGTACAGACAGTTCTGTTCCTGAAGTATGGGACGAAGGGCAGATGCGTGTAGAGAGACAGCAAGATTATTACTCAGTGTACAACAGAGAAAGGGCAGGCAAATTCATCGACGAGATTATAGCGGCGGCGAAAGATGATCGTATGAATACGAAGCGGGCCATCTCCGCTGACATTGCCGCAACAGCACGCGCCCAAAATCAGAACGACCGATATATGGCGGCTTGCGAACGAGAGTTGCGGAGAAAAGATCTGCCGGAGGAGCGGCGGAAAGAACTCCTGGATCGTATGGAAATGGCCGCATCATCTTCAGAGCAG
>CACXFM010000074.1 GCA_902766955.1 uncultured Lachnospiraceae bacterium
TGCCGCTCAGAAAAATAAAAAGATCTGAAAAACAGGATAAATGCTGTTAATGGTAAGCAATTGTGGTATAATTGAGTTACAATTTGTGAAATTGACTGCCGTGCAGAAGACCCGCTCTGCGGATACGTTGGTACAGGAAAAACGGTATTTTTTTTAATGTTGCCGGGGATGTAACCTGTCGTGTAACCGCGGGGCGTTATACTTTACTTGAACGGCTGTAAAAAGGAGTGCCGCCTTTGGCGATGATATGAAACAGCGACGAATCTATCTGATCCTTGCCGTTATGTGGATGGCACTGATTTTCTATATGTCTTCCCGAGACGCAGCGGAATCCACGGAAGACAGCCTGGCTGTGGGCAGGATCATATGTGAAATCCTGGATCCGGAGTTTCATCTGCTTGAAGAGCCGCAGCAGATGACCAGGATGCGGGCTGCGGATCATCTGGTCAGAAAGTGTGCACATGCCGCGGAATACGCGGTTCTTGGATTTCTGCTGTTTATGACATTGAAGAAGTATCGTGTCAGAAGATGTGCACTTCCGGCCCTGCTCCTGACAGCCTGTTATGCGGCCGGAGATGAGATACACCAGTATTTTGTGCCCGGCAGGTCATGTCAGGCCGGGGATGTGCTGATCGATTCGGCGGGGGCACTGGCCGCCATTATCGTGACGGTGCTTGTATCCGGGTATTCAGAGGGGAGAGTTTCTTGACTCATTTCATGCTATGTGATAAAACTATAGATGTATAAGTAGAACTTTGTCTGTTTTTGCTTGGACTCCATTATCGGGCGGAATGTGTTTAGACAGATGCTTATATTATCTGATATCAAAATAAAAATTCATTCATATCAGACACAGTTAGAGGGGAAGACCTATGATTAGTGGAAATCAGACGTACGGAGTGAGGATGGAAAGAAAAGCGCATGCTGCACACCGCGGATTTGCCTTGATAAGGATGATCTGGGTGGGCATTCTGCTCGTTTTGTGTACTGTCGGAATCAGCATTGCGCCCGTGATGGCGGGAGACTGCTCCGTGAAGGTGTCCTTTGACCAGGACGGCGTCAGTTTTGCGGATCTGGGTCTCGCATCGGATGTTGTGATCGGATTCTACAGAATCGGCGACTACAGCGAGGATGCAGGGTACACCATTAATACCGATCTGCAGCATATACTCACTGCGGATGTCCTGGAGCAGAAGACAATCGATGACGATGTCATGGAGAGTCTTGAGAGAGCCGTACTGGCTCACGGGTATACAGTGGATGATGGTTATACGGCTACTGTGGATCGGCTGGGAACCGGTGTCGGGGAATGCACGGGCATGGAACAGGGTGTTTATCTGGGCAGGATGATCAGCGGACCGGATGAATTCGGTATGCTGCCTTTCCTTGTCACTCTGATTTCAAGTGTGGATGTGCATCCCAAGTGGGAGCTGGTCACATTTGCCGAAGTGCAGAAAATCTGGGACGATAATAATAATCAGGACAATAAACGGCAGTCCGTCTTTGTGACGCTGTATGCCAGATATAACGACCAGCCGGTGGAGGAAAAGGAAGCTGTCCAGATTTATACGCATATAGAACTCTCCGAAGCGAACGACTATTACTTCAAAGTCCCGAAGCCGCTGAACAAATATGGAAGGAAGAAGACCCGCAGCGGTCTCATCGTGTACACATGGGATGAGGATGCGGTTCCCGATTATTATGAAAAAACATCCGTGACCGATGATATGAACAATGTCGAAGGCGGCGAGGCCAATCTGTGGCGTTCTGAGATTACCAATTATCACAAGCCGGAAGAGACTGAGCGCGAGATTCATAAGGTCTGGGACGATAATAATAATCAGGACGGGAAGCGGCCTCCTGAACTGGAAGTTACGCTGAAGGGATATGCCGCAGACCCGGCAACCCCGGTCTTTGATAAGACTTACACACTGAATGAGGAAAATCAGTGGTCGGCAAAAGAGGAAAATCTTGCTGTTTACAATGCCGGCACAGAAATTGAATATGTATGGGCGGAAAATCTGGATCCGGAATCCGAGTATTCTCAGAAGGATAAACCGGCAATCTCCGAGGACGGAAAGTCCTGGACTTTTACGAATAAGCATACACCGGGGAAGGTGAGCGTACCGGTTCGTAAAGTCTGGACTGATGCCCAGAACCAGGACGGCTACCGGCCGGAATCGATTGATGTCACTCTTTATAAAATCAATGATGGTAAAGAAACTGAAGTACGCACGGAGACCCTGAATGAGAGCAACCGCTGGTATGCGATCGCCGAGGATCTTGACGAGTACACAGATCAGAAATTAAATACTTACGAGTGGAGAGAGAACGAGTATCCGAATCAGAATAAGTATACGACAACGCACCAGACGGGAGAGGGAAGCAACCTTCAGTTAATTATCAATGAGCATACGCCGGAGACGGTGGACAAGAAGATCTGGAAGATCTGGGAAGACGACGAAAACGCCGGAAATACCAGACCGGAGTCCATCACGGTCAGACTTGACAATTACGGAACCGTTACGTTGACGGAAACGGGCAAATCCATCAATGCGGCAACTGGTGAAGAGACTGAACTTGCGGATCAGCCGTGGTATGCGGAAGTTGTCAATCTGCCCAAGTTTGCCAATGGCCAGGAGATCAACTACACATGGTTCGAGCCGGATTCCTACCAGGGTTATGCATTCGGAAAAGCCACACAGGACAGAATTAATCCGGACCAGACAACCATCACGAATACGGCACTGAAGGGATCGCTGAACATTACCAAGACCGTGACGGTTACGGGAGCAGAGCCTGCCGGCGAGTATCTGAATGTGGCTGACGGCACCTATGTGTTCAATATTACAGGCGGCCCTGAGAATTACTACAGCGGAACTGCCCGCATCACTGTGACGAACGGCAAGGCTGAGGCTCCGGCAGAGATTGGCAATCTGCTTCCGGGCACCTATACGATCAAAGAAGATCTGGCGGCTTCCACTTACACGGTGAAGAACAATGAAAACTGGGATATGATGCTCGTTAACAGGAGCGGCGGCCAGCTGGTCGATGCCGACGGCATTCAGGTCACGGTGACAGCCGGAGCGGAAGCGACAGTTCCGACGGCGGCCTTCACCAATGATGCGCTGACCGATACTTCCGGTAATCTGGGCAGCCTCGCCATTACCAAGAATGTAACGGTGAACGGCAGCGCGACAACAACAAAGGAAGCTGACGGCACATACACATTCATTGTCAACGGCGGTCCTAATAAAGCTACAACACGTACAGTGACCGTGACGATCGAAGACGGCAAGGCTTCGACAGCCGTTGAGCATGATCTCCCGGTCGGAACCTATACGGTGACCGAAGCTGTGCCGGAAGGAGCCGAAGTCACAAAGATCGAAGGCGGTACAAAGCTTGGCAAGAACAGCGTCACTGTTGAAGTTGTTGCCGACGGCACGGCTGAAGTCAAGACGGTTGCCTTCACAAATGACATCACAAAGGTTCCGGATAAAACGACAATTTCCGGCACCAAGGCGTGGGAGGATGAGAGCAACCTTCACAAGACACGTCCTGCTTTAGCGGATTTCAAGCTGATCCTGAAGGCAAACGGGACAGTGGTGGATTCGAAGACGTACAAGATCACCTGGACGGATACGGATAAGGATACCTGGAAGTATACGATCGCAGATCTTCCGGCCAAGGATTCCGAAGGGAAAATCATCACCTACACCGTAGAGGAAGAATCTGTCAAGTACTACAAGCTTAAAACGATTACAGATACAACCAAAGAGGTCAACCCGTATGATCTCACCAACGAACTGACTCCGGGAGGCAGCCCCAAGTACCTCACGATCAACGGTACTAAGACCTGGGCCGACAGCGGCAATGCGACCAAGAAGCGTCCCAACAAGATTACGGTGACTCTGTACCAGCAGCTCTTTGACGAAGAGCCGGTTGTCTACAAGGATGCCAAGGGAGTTGAGGCGGTCAGAACCGTAACGGCGGCAACAGGCTGGCAGTACAGCTTCCAGAACCTGCCCGAGTCAGACGGCTATGGCAACAAGTACAAGTATACCGTCCGTGAGACCGGAACAGAAGGATACACACAGACAATCACGGGCTACAATATCAAGAACTCGCTGAAACCGGGCAACTCAGTGCCTCCGACCAGAGGATCCTCCACACCGCCGCCGTCTTACAGCTCGCGGACAGAGGAAGAACTGGAAGACCTGGCAGACATCCTTGACTATGACACACCGCTCTACGGCGGTCTGCTCGGCACAGGCGACAGAACTCCGATCTATCCGTTCATCTTTGCGGCAGTCGGAGCGGCAGCACTGATTATCCTGCTTGTCTTCGGCAGAAAGCGCAGGAAGGCATAAACAAACAGAAAGGAAAGAATGAAGAAACACTGGCGGATTATTTTAATCGCAGTCGTGATTCTGTCCTTTGGCATCGCCGTATCCTATCCGATTATGTACCGGATGGCTGAAACCGAGAATAATACCTCGGTGGAACGCCTGTCGGAGATGCGGAAAAAAGTATTAGAAGACGGAGCCGTCACCGTATTTGACGGCTCCGTCCCGGAGAAGATTGAGGAGGGAGAGGAAGAGGAGCCATCGGTCATTGATGGCGCCAAAGCCTCTCCCGAACTTGAATCAGGGACAGAAACTGCGGCAGACACATCAGTATCAAGGGCAGAACTGCCCGGAGAAGAAAAAGAGATTGATTCGGCAGATCTCACCATCGAAGATCTGATTCTCGACTACGTGCCCGGCATGAAGTGGCGGCAGGTTGAGATCCCGGAGCTCGAGTATATCGAAGCACCGGTGTCCATTGCACGGGAGAGAGTCGTCGCGGAAAACCGGGATGTGAGAACCGACCCGGAATCATATGACGATAAAGAAAAAGTCACATTTGACAAATCAAAGATCCTGCCGGAACTGGCAGATATCTATGAGATCAACACGGATCTGATCGGCTGGCTTTCGATCGAAGGGACGGAGATTGACTATCCGGTTGTCCAGTGCGAGGACAGCAATTTTTATCTGGAGCATGACTTCAATAAGGAAGAAAACCGGAACGGCCAGATCATACTGGATACGAAGTGTGACCCCTTTACGCCGAGTTATAACCTGATCATCAGCGGACATCACATGAGAAACGGCAGCATGTTCGGTAAGCTGCCGCTCTACAGTGATTCCGAATACTGGAGAGAGCATAAGTTTGCAGAGTTTGATTCGCTTATGGAGCGGAAGCAGTATGTGATCTTTGCTGCTTTCTATTCCGCGGATTATGACGAGTACGAAGAGGGATTCCGCTATAACGCGGATATCCGCTATAAGATGGAAGCAGACCAGTGGCTGGAGGAAATCAGACAAAACCAGATCTATGATACGGGCATCGATGCTCAGTTCGGAGACGAGTTTATCACACTGACCACCTGTGAGCGCAGCAGACGTCAGGACGGACGGTTTGTCGTTGTCATGAGACGTATCAGGGAAGGAGAGACATTTGATGAATAAGAAACTGATTGCGTTACTGTTGGCAGGAATGATGATGGCGGCGCCGGTGAGTGCTGCGGAGAGCGGTGCTGAAGCGGCGGCCGTGCCGGAATGGGGAGAAGGCAAAGGCCCGGCTCATCCTTACACAGGTGTCCCCGAAGTGGACCTGGACAAGACCATGGGCTATGTCATGCTGTATCCGAGAGTCAAGATGCCCGCCGAGCATTTCTGCGATATCCTTGAAATGTATCTTCCCCGTGAGGATGTGGTCCTGGGCGACGGAAAGCTCACGCTTTACGACAAGGACGGCGAAGTGTTCTCGACTTCGTTTTCTGATGCGGATTATGTAAAAATCAGGGATATCAGCAATGAAGAACTGACAGGCCTCATGTGGGGCGGCGGCGTCTGCATCGACGTCTATCTGCCGGTTTCTCTGAGACTGAACGATGAGTATTATGTGCAGATGGAGAAAGGATGCTTCTCCGCTTCGGACGGAAAGGTCGTGAGTCTGCCGATCGAGACAAAGGATGCATGGCAGCCGCTTGTCACCGGTGATTTCGGCATCAGCAGCCTCGCTTATACGGTCGGCAACAGAAACTCGGCAGACGCCGGCACCATCAGTGCAGCGGAGGCTGCGGCGGCCGTGGAGACCGGTACGGAGTCCGGTGCTTCCGAAGCAGCTGCATCCGTCGAATATACGCGCCAGCCGAAGACGGGTGACAGAATCCGCTTTGACCTGACTTTAGGCGGAGATGCGGCTTCCGCGATTGTCTTCAGCGATAACGGATCTGTTTATTTTGACCCCGTGGAGTTTACGGAGTCATGCACGGTCACCGGTTATGTGATGCAGGACGATGTGAGCTGGGGCATTGAATTTGTAAATAAGGACGGAGACATTCTGGATATCCTGGATATGTCAAAGCTCGATTGATAACTGATCTTTTTGCCGGAGGCCATCAACCTCCGGCATTTCTTTAAGAAGCGCGGCTTGCTTTACCGGAATGAAAGCTCTATTGCAAAGGGTTTTTCCGAATGTTATGATTTAATTGTAAAGTGAGGACTGATTTATGCTGGTGAGAATTCGGAATACCGGCCGGTCCGCAGGCGGAATTCTGTTTTTCCTGCTGCTTGTTCCGGTCTTCCTGTTTATTTTTATATGGGTGCGCGGCTCATCTGCCGAAGCCGTCTGGCCGGAGTATACCGGCGAAGATGTGGTAAGCGACGGCAACCTGATGGTCGACTGCAGTCATGCCACGGATGGATATGTGATCGCATCCGCGGTTTATCCGACTTCCAACCGGCTTAAAATGAGAGTTGTCTATAACGGCGCACAGCTGACTTATGATCTGGACAATACAGGTTTATTTGAGACGTTTCCTCTGCAGTTCGGATCCGGTTTCTATGAGTTTTATCTCTACGAAAATGTGGGAGGCACAAAGTATTCCTCCGAAGGAAGAGTGACGCTTGACGTTGCGCTGGAAAATGAAAACGGGGCGTTCCTGGTCCCCAACCAGTATGTGAACTATACAAAGGAGTCGCCTTCCGTGCTTCAGTCTGATCAGATCGCCGGAACGTCTCCGGAGGAAAAAATCTATCAGGATGTCTGCGACTATATGGCCGGTGAATTTCAATATGATTTCGTCAGGGCCCAGACCATCTCCCCGGGCGAGCTGCCGGAAGTGGACGGCTGCTTTGAGACAAAAATCGGAATCTGCCAGGATCTTTCGGCTGTCATGGTCAGTATGCTGAGAGTACAGGGGATTCCGTCAAAGCTGGTCATCGGATATGCGGACGGCTACTATCACGCGTGGACGATGTCGATCGTAAACGGGGAAGAGAAGTTTTTTGATCCGACAGCGGCGATCAATGCGCTGAACGCCTCTGATTACCAGGTCGAAAGATATTATTGAAACAGATAAGAAGGAGGATGCATTATGGCCGCAGGTGGCAAGCAAAAGGCTTCGGCCCAGGAAATATCGGGCTTCTGCAGTCAGGTGGGACTGATCCTGGATGCCGGTCTGCCGCTGTACGACGGGATGGAAACGCTCGCGGAAGCAGCCGCTGACAGCGAATATGCGGACAAGTACAAAGAGGTCAGCAGGGTCGTCAATGAGACCGGCTCCTTAAGCGAAGCGCTCAAAGAGAGCGGTGACTGGCCCGACTATCTGGTTGAGATGACCGGGATCGGAGAGCAGACGGGCCAGCTGGAGCGGGTTATGAACGGCCTGGCAGATTATTATGACAGGGAGAGCAGAATCAGAAATGCCATCGTCAGCGCCGTGACTTATCCGCTGGTACTGGGCGTTATGGTCGTCCTGATTGTCCTGATCATGATCTGGAGAGTGCTCCCGGTATTCCGCCGGGTTCTGAACAGCATGGGCATGGAAATGACGGGAGCCGGACGGGTCCTGCTGAATGCCGGTTCGGCGATCGGCTGGATCGTACTCGTGATCGTCGGAGTCGTGATTCTTCTGGTCATTATCGGAGCGCTGATGATGCGTGGATCCGGGAGAGACACCGTGATGGGCATTGTCATGAAGCTGTTTCCCGGAGTCAGAAAGATCAGTCAGAAGCTGAATGCATCCAGAGTGGCGGCTGTGCTCTCGATGATGCTGGGGAGCGGGTTCCCGACGGCGGAGGCTTTCCGTCTGATTCCGTCCATCCTCACGGATGAAGAGACAAAGGAAAAAGTGGAAGGAATCCGGAGCAAGATGGACGAAGGAGAGGGATTCGCCGATGCGGTCTCACAGTCTGCCCTGTTTGACGGTCTCCACGACCGCATGCTCCGCATGGGCGTGGCGGCAGGCCGCGAGGAACAGGTGCTGGACAAGATCGCCGGCATTTACGAAGAAGAGGCGGAGCAGGGGATCGGAAGAATGGTTTCCATTATCGAGCCGACCCTGATCGCCGTGCTGGCGGTCGTCATCGGTGCCATTCTTCTGTCCGTGATGCTTCCGATGGTCGGCATCCTGTCAAGTATGCTCTGATCTGTATCAAAATAAAGGAGGCGTGATCATGATCACCCGGAAGGAAATCGCGGCTGCCGCGGTCACGGCCGCCGTGCTGATCGGCGGTGTGGCGCTGATATCGGGCGTTGACAGCGCGCAGCATACCGCACAGACGCAGTTTGTCTATGACGCGGTACAGAATGCGGCACTGACCTGTTACGCCGTAGAAGGGGCCTATCCGGCCGATCTCGCATATCTGAGAGAGAACTACGGGCTGGCTTACGATACGGAGCGCTACCGCGTGACCTACAGCACATTCGCGTCAAACCTGGTACCTGAAATCTATGTTGTCGAAGTGGGGGCGAAAAAGGCAAGTGAAATCCGGAAATAATACGGAGCACGGCGTGCAGGGGGTCTTTGTCTTTGTACTGCTTGGTCTCTTTGCGGTCATGGCCACCCTGCTGGTTCTGCTGGGCGCTCAGATGTACCAGAATACGGTGCGCAGGGCCGAGCTCAATAATGACAGGCGTGTGCTTTCCTCCTATGTGCGGAGCATGGTGCGGGCGGAGGATTCCTTAAATGCGGTCTGTGTGGAGAAATACGGAGATGTGACGGCGCTGGCCATGCATGAGACACTGGAAGAGCGCCCGTATGTCACATGGATCTATGCATATGACGGACATCTGCGTGAGCTGTTCACGAGCGCGGACAGGGCGTTTGAGCCGGAATCCGGCACAATGATCTGTGAAGCGCAGCGCTTTGAGCCCGAGATCAGCGGCAGGCTTGTGACGATGCACATGACGGATCTCAAGGGAGAGTCGTTTGATGTGCAGGTGGCGCTCCGCTGTCCGGCCGGACTGACGGTTTAACAAGACGGTTAATGTTGAGGTGTACGGGACTGTGAAGAAAAGTCATTCAAATGTGCTGTTAGTGGAAATCCTGATAGCGGTACTGTTTTTTATGCTCTCCTGTACGGTTCTGGTACGGGTCTTTGAAGCGTCCAGAAATATGACGCTGATGGCAGGCGTCCAGACGGAGGCGCTGACGGAAGCGCAGAATGTCGCGGAGGCGATCTACGGCGCGGGAGATGTGGAAGCAGAGCTGCGCAAACTCGGGTTTGCGAGTTCCCACGGAAGCTTCAGCCGGGACTGCGGCGATTTTGTCTTATATGTTTCCGGGAAAGCGGAGGAAGCCGGGACCGGCCAGATCTGGAAGGGCGAAGTGAAGGCTTTTTACAAAACGAAACAGCAGGACAGGCAGAAAGAGGAGGTAGCTCTCGTCTCGCTGCCGTGTGTCTGGTACATGGAGGCGGCAGCGTAATGCGGAGAAGCAGAATATCTCTCGGTCCGGGAGCGGCGTCGCTTATACTGATCATCGTCATCCTCAGTATGAGTGTGCTGGGCATCCTGTCCCTGATGAATGCGAGAAATGATATGAAACTGAGCGGACGCAGCGCGCAGGTGATCGAATCCGTCTATGCGCTGCAGGCGAAGGCGGAGGAGTCTCTGGCGGCTCTCGACGCAAAATTATCTGCCTGCGCAAAAACTGCGGAAAATGAGGAAATGCTTCTGCAGATTCTGGCGGTCTCCCTGCCGGAGGGTATGACGCTGGATCAGAAAGAGGTCGCATGGACGGAGACGGACGGTCTCAGGACGCTGGAGTGCAGGGCGGAGATCGTGCCGGAGAATCAGACTTACCGGCTCAGATGGACGACACACAGACTGACTGCCGTGACGGAGGATATATGGAACTGAAAGAACTCCTGAAAAAAGCATATGAACTGGGGGGATCGGATGTATTTATCGTTCCCGGCGCCAGGGTAACCTGCAAGGTTAAAGGCGACATGGTCCCTCTGACAGAGGAAATCGTGCGGCCTGACGGCACGGAGAAACTGATCCGCGAAGCGTATGAGCTGGCACACCGCGATATCGCACTCCTGAAAAAAGAAGGGGATGACGATTTCTCATTCCCCATCAGGGATGTGAGCCGCTTCCGCTGCAATGCCTATTATCAGAGAGGCACACTTGCGGCTACCTGTCGCATGATCTCGTTTGACCTGCCGGATCCGAAATCCCTCGGCATTCCCGAATTGGTGACGAATCTGGCCAGGTTCCGGAACGGCATGATTCTTGTGACCGGCCCCGCCGGTAGCGGAAAGAGCACGACCCTCGCCTGTATGGTGGACTGGATCAACCGGAACCGCGACGGCCATATCGTCACGATTGAGGATCCGATCGAATATCTTCACAATCACAGGAAATCCATCGTGAGCCAGCGTGAGGTGCCGAACGATGCGCCGACGTTTGCCAGAGCGCTGAGGGCGGCTCTGCGCCAGGCACCCGATGTGATTATGCTTGGGGAAATGAGAGATCTGGAGACCATCCGCACGGCGATCACGGCCGCCGAGACGGGTCACCTGCTTCTGTCTTCCCTCCATACGACGGGGGCAGCCAAGACCGTGGACCGCATTCTGGATACATTCCCGGCTGAACAGCAGGCCCAGATAAGGATCCAGCTGTCGATGGTGCTCCGGGCGGTTGTATCCCAGAGACTTGTGCCTAAAAAGGACGGCGGGCAGACGGCGGTCTTTGAAGTCATGACGGTCAATCCGGCCGTGCAGAACCTGATCAGGGACGGCCGCACACATCAGATCGATAATGCCATCTTCGGCGGCACCAACCAGGGAATGATCTCGATGGATATGGAGCTGCAGAAGCTGTATCAGGCCGGTGTCATTACAAAAGAAACGGCCCTGTTGTTCGCTGTGAGCCCGGAGACACTAGTGAAGAGGCTCCATTGAAGTAAGTTGTTTTAAGAAAGGAGGGGGAAATCTGTTATGTTGACGATTGACAGCCTGAAGGAATGGGGAGCCAACACGGAAGAGGGGCTCGGCAGATGCCTGAATAATGAGGCGCTTTACCTGAGACTTGTGGGAATCGCGATGGCGGATCCTCATTTTGATGATCTGGATGCAGCGCTTTCGGAGGGCAAAACGAAAGAAGCCTTTGAGGCGGCGCACGCGCTGAAAGGCGTCTTTGCCAATCTGGCGCTGGCCAAACTCACGGAGCCCATCTCGGAGCTCACGGAATCCCTGCGGGGGAAGACGGAAGCCGTGGATACGCAGGCGCTGCAGAAGGAGATCCGGGAGGAACTGGCCAAACTCAGGGCGCTGAAGGACTGAAAGTAATAATAAGAAGGTCTCTGGAAGGTGACTTTTGTAAAGAGAGGTCACCTTTTTTTGAAATTGAAAAAACTGATTATTATAAAAAGCAAAAGCAAATCACAGAATCAAGGAACCGAATTATCATTTTGAGATTATTCCGGATGTGTCCCGCTATCACTTGCCGGGAGAGACTGCGTCAGTGTGAGGGTTCTGACATCCGTTTCTATAAACAGGAGAAATTATGTCTGATAAGTATTTCAGAATAACAGGTCTGCTAAAAAGAAGGAAGAGAATGAAGACGATCGCTTTCATATTGAGCGTGATCGTCGTATTTTCAACGACCTACAGCATGATTCTACCTGCCATCACATTAAGTGATTCCGCCGCCGAGGCAGAACCGGGAATTCTCTTTGAGGACACCGAAGAGTTGACGGCCGGGGAAGAGACTGAGTTCACTTACGAAGAAGAATATACGGAAGAATTTCCTGAAGAGCCTGAAACGGAGCCGGAGGCTGAAGCAGAGCCGGATCCTGAATGGGATTATGAATATGAGGAGGAGGCAGAAGAGTGGGATTCCGATCCAGGTGAGACGGAAGAGGTGGATGATCTCGCACTGGAAGGGGCGGAAGAAAATCTGTACGAAGCAGAGGATGCTGTTACGACAGAGGATGGTGCGGATGATCAGCCTGAAGCCGGACAGACAGAGGTTCAGACTGAGACGGCTTCTCAGGACGATGCGGAATCCGTGACGGTGTCTCCGGAAGTATATGAAGAGTTTCTGACATCGGAGCAGTCCGCACAGGACGGACGGTATCTGATTGTCCGTATCACTGACGACGGCCGCTATGTGGCCATGAACAGAGATGGAGCTGTGGTGCCCGTCGACTACAATGCGGATGATAATACCGCATCTTGTGATGATGAAAACCAGGAACTGGTTTGGGTGAAGAGCGGAAACTCCCTGCATACACCAGATGATGAAAGATATGTGAGACTGACTGATGAGTCAGTCGGTTTCAGTGTGGTTTTCGATGAGCCGTCATCCGTCTCAATTGAGAAACCGGATGATCATCAGTATGCGGGAGCCGTCTATAGAACGGTTGTTACGGATGGGGTGCCGGAGTACTATGCTCTGGTGCTCTCAGAGGACCAGACTTATTTTACGGCGGTTGCGATTGATACAAAACCGGTGAAGAGGACGATTCTGGCGAAGGAAGCTCCTTCGGATCCGAATGAGAGTGAAACAGAGTCTGACGATGAGCCTGTATCAGAGGAGGCTTCTTCGGATGCTGAGTCTGCTTGGGAAACGGTGTCTTCAGAAGTTGAGTCTGCTGTTGAAATGACAGTGTCAGAAGTGGATTCTGTCGCGGAAGGGGTAGAGTCGGAAGCCGATTCTGTTGCGGAAGGCGTCTTCTCAGACGCAGAGTCCGCTGCGGAGGAAGTGCTTACAGTTTATGAATCTGGTGAGCGGACTATTCAAGTGGAAGGTGCCGATTACACGATTCACATTTCCTGGCCGGCAGAGGCCATGATACCGGAAGATGCTGTTTTTACGGCAGTATCTCTCGATCAAAAGAAAGGCTATGAGACATATAAAGAGGAGGCGCTCAATGTCGCCGCAGGAGAAGATTCGGATGCCCGGAAGCGCTCTTCGGCACTCGGGGTCTTCGATCTGACGATTACGGACGCGGCGGGAGCCGTGATTGAGCCGTCGGCGCCGGTCAGTGTTTCCGTGGACTTCGGCGAGTCACTTGATCCGGAGACGTCCGTCCTTGCAGTGCATTTCCCCGGGACGGGAGAACAGCCCGAAGAAGACGACGGTATCGAATACGATGAAGTGAAAATCAACGTCGATGCGTCGACGGCGGCAGCGATCGATGCGGTGAATGAAGACGGTGCCGTGAGCTTTGAGGCAGATAGTTTTTCGGTTTATGTTATCGTCGGGACAACGATCGAGAAAACATTTGTGGCATCCGACGGGCGCAGTTATAAGATAAGTGTGACTTACGGACCTGAAGCAGGAGTGCCGGAGGGAGCGAAA
>CACXFM010000075.1 GCA_902766955.1 uncultured Lachnospiraceae bacterium
GATCATCTTCGGATTCCATACGGACCGGTGTATGTGTGACCTTGCGGACAACGCCGTTCGGGCATGTGCAGTCATAGAAAGCGCCGACGGCATTGGCCTGCGGATCGGCCAGAATTTCCTGCCAGCTGTAGCAGATGGAGTGCGGGATATCCTTCTCAGTCAGGAATGCATCCGCTTCGTCCTTGGTATGAGCGGAGAACCACTCCTGGATCGTGTCGATGCACTCTTTGATGTTGTCTTCCTCGATCATATGCGCCTGCGGGAAGAACTTGCCGGAGTCAAGCATAGCCTGAAGGCCGAGTGACTGGCAGAAATATTCGAACCGGCGGTTGTAGTCCGGCATCGCGCACTGGATCAGACGGTCGTCGCTGGTGATGTAAGCGTGGTTCAGCGGATTTCTGTTGTCATAGATGGACAGCGGGTACTCGCGCGCCTGGCCGTCGTACTGAGCGCTCAGCAGCATGATCGACTGGTTGAAGATGGCCGTCTCATAGAGAGAAGCGGAAACATAGTCGCCCTTGCCGGTCTTTGCGCGGTTGACGAGAGCGGTTACGATGCCGAGTGCCAGCATAAGGCCGACGTTGTTGTCGCCCAGACCCGGAATCATGGTGATAGCCGGGCCGCCGCGGCGGCGAAGGTTCTCCGTATATCCGCCGCGTCCGAAGAATGCGGTGAAGTCATAACCCGGGAGATCCTTGTCCGGACCGGTCTTGCCGTAGCCGAGGATGGCGGCGTAGATCAGACGCGGGAATTTCTCTTTCAGAGTGTCATAGTCCAGATGTGCTCTCTCAAGAGCGCCCTGACGCCAGTTCGTGAGCAGGACGTCCGCGCCTTCAATCAGCTTGAGAAGGGCTTCCATGCCTTCCGGTGTCTTAGTGTTGAGAGAGATGCATCTCTTGTTGCCGTTCAGATATTCCCAGGTTGTATTCTCATACATATCCTGCGGACGGCCTTCCTGCTCTTCGGTGAAACGGAGCGCATCGCCCTGCTTTGCTTCAATGATGATGACATCAGCGCCGTGGTCTGCGAGATATCTTCCGGTCGCTGCAGCGGCAACAAAGTTTGCAAGCTGAATGACCTTGATACCAGACAATGATTTTTCCATACGAAATTCCCTTCTTTAGTAAATATGTCCTGTCACATAAAGTTACCCGCTTCAAGCAGTCACAGCCGGTTTGAAGCAGCATTTCTTATTCAAAAGACCAGATTCCTGTGCCTGCTCAGCCAGAATTATCATACAATATTCACAATAAAAGTCAAGCTAAAATGAGCCTTACGGCCTCCTGATGCTCAGGTTGATAAACAGCGCAACGACCGCGAATCCGATCAGCATCATGAAGGGTGCCGCATAGCCGCCTGTCTTCGTGAGCAGGGCTCCCGCAATCGTGGATGCGAAGGACGACGGGATCAGCATCATGTTGGCAATACTGTAGGTGGACGGGAAGTTCTTCATGCCGTAGAAGGCTCCGACGAAGGAGGAGCTGATTGTCGGCGAGAAGCCGTAGCTGATACCCGTCAGGCAGAGGCCTGCGATGCAGAGCGGCAGTGACTTGCCGGTTACGGAAGCAAACACGACCAGCGGTGCGATAATGGTGACGATGTTGGCAATGATCATGGTCTTTCTGCGTCCGACCAGGTCAAACACAAAGCCGCCGATAATTCTTCCCAGACCGTTGCAGAGTGACAGGACGCCCACCAGCGTGGTCGCCAGAGCCGCAGCGGCACCGACGGAAAGGGCCAGGTCTCTCGCAAAGCTGATCACAACGCTTCCTACCGCCGAGGTGAGAATGGAGTAGACGAAGAATCTCCAGAAGCTGGATCTCCTTAAAGCCTCGGAAGTCGTGTAGTCTCTCGGCTCAAATCCCTCATCGGCCTGTTTGCCTTTTGCCTGGGGCTTCGGGAATGTCGTGCCGGGTTCGGGCATTCTGACTCCGAACGCGCAGACGGCGATAATGACAGCGATCACGATGCCGAGGATCATGTACGTCTTTCTCCAGCCGAACGCCTCTGACGCAAACATGGCGTCAGCAACTTTTCCCAGGATCAGGGAGCTTAAGCCGAAGCACATCATCATCACGCCGGAGCACATGCCCTTTCTGTCCGGATACCAGGCATTGGTGCTGGAGATCACGACATTATACGTGATTCCGATTCCGAGTCCCGCAAAACCGGCATAGGAGATATAGAGCATGGCGACGGATCCGTTCAGTCTCGAGGCCATGATAAAGCCGATTGCCACAAGCACGGCGCCGACCCACAGAGCAACCTTGGGAGAAGCGGTCTTTGACAGTTTGCTGCCGATCAGTCCTCCGATGCAGAAGAAGCACAGAGTCAGGGTGAAGTTCAGGGCCAGCTGTGAGGGAGTCCATCCGAATTCCGTCCCGAGGGGCGCCTTCAATACGGACCAGGCATAAATCACACCGGCAAAGAGCATGGAGATGGCGGCGACCAGCAGTCTCGGCCATCTGACGAGTTTAGATTGCATTTACGTTTCCTCCTAAGTAACACAACAAAATGTCAACATGTCTATTCTATTACAGATCGAAAAAAAAATCTTCTCCTTCCTTCTTTTTTTATACAGAAAGCGATTTCCTGCAGTATAATACCGCTGTATGCAACTTTCAGCAGGGTGTGCAAGCTTCTGCTGAAAGTGCAGCCTCCGGCGGATCGCAGCCACGCTCAGATGAAGATGGTGCTGACGCACCGAGCGCGGCGCGGCAAGAACGCCGAGGCGTTCTTGAATTCGAATGAAAAGAAGAAAGGAACCCGGACAACATCATGAATATCAGTGAAGAAATGCTCATGAACGGGCGCAGAGACGTACTCGAAAAATTCGGGCTTAAGATTGAATCCGACAAAGAAGGCACGGCCCGGAGCGAACTGGAGCTCCAGGACCGCCACTGGAATCTGTACCATATGCCCTACGGCGGCGTTCAGTTTAATATGGCGGACATCACGGCCGGCGCCGCATTTCTGACGGCGGGCGGGTACGGCGTCACGGCCAGCGGAAATGTTGACTTTCTCAGACCGCCGGCAAAAGATACAAAGAAGCTGTACTGCAAGGCGGAAGTCAGAAAAATGGGAAGAAGAGTTTCCTTTGTGGACGCCGAGGTCAGTGATGATGCGGGGACGCAGCTGGCAACATACAGTTTTGTATTCGTAAATACGGAGGCGTGAATTGTGGGGGAATCCCC
>CACXFM010000076.1 GCA_902766955.1 uncultured Lachnospiraceae bacterium
ACTAAGGTTATCATTTAAGCGGCGATCTGTCCACAGAAACAAGAAACTGCGGATGCAATATATGCCGGCTCTGGTGTATAATGACTGAAAAAGAACGGCTGCATAGTTATAATATGAAAGACCGCAAAATCTCTAGAAATTGATTTCGGAGGCATATAGACGATGGAGAAAAAATACCAGATTGATACCGCGGAAAACAGGGCGTTTCTTCTTGAAAACGCAAAATCCCTGCTCGCATTCGGGCGCCGCTTTCCGTCTCCGGGAGGCGGAGCTTACTTCCTCGGAGATAAGGGGGAGCCGTGGAAGGACAGGAACCGCGAAACCTGGATCACCGGAAGAATGACGCATGTCTACAGCATGGGCGCCATGCTCGGATACCCCGGAAGCGAGGAACTCATCGACGCCGCACTGCACGGCTTTACGGACGGCGAGCTGCATGACACGAAGAACGGCGGCTGGTATCCGGGCGTGACGGCGGACGGGGAGATACTGCCGGATAAGCAGTGTTACGCACATGCGTTCGTCATTCTGGCCGCTTCCAGCGCGCTGCTGGCCGGAAGACCCGGAGCAAAGGAACTGCTGAAGGAAGCGGAAGAGACGTTCTTGGCGAAGTTCTGGGACGACAGGCAGGGACTGTCCGTCGACACGTGGAACACGGAATTCACGGTGCTCGATCCCTACCGCGGACTGAATGCCAATATGCATTCGGTGGAGGCTTTCCTGGCGGCCGCCGATGCAACCGGCGAGGAGGCCTGGAGAGTCAGGGCCGGCAGAATCATCGACCAGGTGCTTGCCTTTGCTGAGAAGAACGAGTGGCGTATCCCGGAGCATTATACGGAGGACTGGACGCCGGATCTGGAATGCAACCGCGAAAAGCCGGATGATCCTTTCAAACCGTACGGCGCGACACCCGGCCACGGAATTGAGTGGGCCCGCCTGATCACGCAGTGGGCGCTGTCGACATACAGGGATGAAAAGGACGGCGCGAAGCCTTATGTCGAGGCCGCCGAGAAGCTCTTTATCAGAGCTGTGGAGGACGCCTGGAATGCGGACGGCGCTCCCGGCATTGTCTACACGACTGACTGGAGCGGTGTGCCGGTCGTGCATGACAGAATGCACTGGACACTGGCAGAAGGAATCAACACATCAGCCGTTCTCTATCATGTGACCGGAAAAGCGCGCTATGCGGAGCTCTACAGCACTTTCATGAGCTATCTGGACAGCTGCGTACTGGATCACGAGAACGGATCCTGGTTCCATCAGCTCGACCGGGACAATCAGGTCATGAATACGGTCTGGCCCGGAAAATGTGATCTGTACCATGCCTTCCAGGCCATGCTGATTCCGCTTACCCGGCATGATCTGTCCATCGCCCCGGCTGCTGCCGAAAGCGGTATTTCCTTCCGGGAAGCGTAAGCGATGGAACTTGCGGACATGCTCCGGCGGGCCGGAGAGGATGAACCTGTCTATCTGACGGATGTGAGAAGAGCCTTCCTTTCATCGGGAGGCTCTTTGCTGCATATCCATCAGGTGCTCTATGAGGGCGGGACGGAGCGCTTTGCGATCTGTCTGCCGGAATGGAAGAGTGCAGAAGAGCGGGACTTTGTAAAATCATATCTGTGTGCGGAAATCTACAACAGGCTCTGCGCCCTGGGCGCCCTGGAAATGATTCTGTTCTGCGATACGGGATGTGCGGAGGTGTGGGAGCTGATCAGGCAGCTGCCAGAGATCTTTCAGACAGAGAGGGATCTCTCCGGTCGCAGCGGATACGGAAAGTGCCTCAACGTGAACGAGCGGATTCTGCGGCAGCTGCGGGGGAAGAATGCAAAGTTCCGCTTTGTCTTCCTCGATCTGCGGGAGGAACCGGATACGGGTGCCGCGGCGACCGTATTTCCGAAAGCCGGTTCCGCAGAGCCTGACTTCTGGAGGAAAATCCCGGAGAGAGCGTCGCGCGGCTGCCGCCTGGGGATTGATGTGGGCGGCTCCGATATCAAATTCGCGGTGGCGAAAGAGGGACATCTGATTTCGTTTCTGGAGTACGACTGGGATCCGGCCTCCTTCCGGGAGGCGGAAGAGCTGATCCGTCCCATCTTAAGCGGAGCGGAGGCGTTGCTCCGGGAATGCGGAGAGCCGGATGGATTTGATGCGATCGGCCTCAGTTTTCCGGATGTGGTGATCCGCGGCCGGATCGCCGGGGGAGAGACGACCAAAACCCGCGGCATCCGAGAGCATGCGGCGGATTATGAGGCGGAATTTGCCGCGGTCAGCGGTCTCACCGAATTGCTGAAGGGCTGTACAAAGAGCGGCGCGGTCCGCTGTATTAATGACGGTCCTATGGCCGCCTTCACCGCCGCGGTGGAGTCGGCTTCGGCGGGCGGTTCTTATGAAAACGGATTCTTTGCCTGGTCCCTGGGGACGGAGCTGGGAACGGGCTGGGTTCTGGCCGACGGGTCGGTGCCCGATATTCCTCTTGAAATCTACAATCTGATCATCGACCTGGGGAGCTTCGGACAGAAGAAATTTGCCCCGGATGACATTCGCAGCACCCTGAATCTGAATACGGGGCTGGCCGGCACCCTGCAGAAATACACCGGTCAGTCGGGCGTGTTCAGACTGGCCGCAAAGCTTCTGCCGGAGAAAAATCCGGAGCTGCTTAAAAGGGCGGAAGAGGAGGGGCTCTTCGTCCGGGAGGGCGGCAAGCTGCTTGTTCCAACGGCCCCTTCGGACAGAAGAAAAGAGTGCCTGTCACTTTTTGCGGAAAGCACTGAGGAAGGGGTTCCCGACATCTTCCGGCAGATCGGGGAATATCTGGCGGTCTGCAGCAGAGAATGCAGACATCTGCTGCACATAGAGACGAATGAGCGTACGCTGTTTGGCCGGCTGGTCAAAAACGGGAGGGCGGCCGGGTGGATCCTGGAAGGCGCCTCGGCCGGTGATCCGGATACCGTGTGGCGGACTGCTCAGGACGGACTTGCGGCGTCGCCCCTGATGCGGGAGCTGGCTGCCGACCGCAGGCATTCGGCTGCGCAGTTCGGGCAGGCGGTCGGGGCGGTCTATTACAGCGCGTGCCGGACATAACCGGCGCGGCTGTCCATACAAGCTG
>CACXFM010000077.1 GCA_902766955.1 uncultured Lachnospiraceae bacterium
AGTGATTCGCATTACCTGACTTGCCATAAAAAAAGTCGCCTCCTTTTCGCACTTTTACGAGTACGACAAGCGGTGACTGTACACATCTCCGGGCGTGTCCTCATTTTCCTTAAGAAAAAAAGGGGTCCGGTCCTTCCCGCAGTATCGGCGGGACTATCCTGCACAGTGACTTGTCGCCAGTATCCTTACATGACATTCGCTCCACGGAAAACCTGCGGCTACGCGCAGCAACCTCGCGCTTCATCGCTATCATGTCACAGCACATGCTAGTATACACGAAACCCCCTGCATTTGCAAGGGGTTTCTTTTTTACCATTTTCATTTTTCTTAAAAGGACAAGCTCACAGCACATCCGTGAAATCGACGACCGTGACTCCGGTGTTGTCGTCTCTCTTCACTTTCGGATTCTCGCCGGCGGCTCTGGCCGTCTCCATAATCTCATCCAGGGAAGGACGTCTGACCTTCTTCAGTTCGCCGTTTTCGGGAAGCACCTCGGGTTCTTCGGGAACATATGTCCCGTCGGGCACTCTGTCTTCTCCCGTGCCGACGCCTGCCATCACCTGCTCAACCGCCGAGACCACATCCGATACGTGCGGTTCCGCAAACGCGCCGTCCTGATTCCCGGCCGCGTCGAAGCGGAACAGATCCGTATCGCCCTCATTGCCGAACAGCGCCACGCCGGCTGTGTTCGTCGGGTTCCCGGTCTGGTCTGAAGGAACAGCTTCCGCTGCTGCTGCGGGAGCAGCCTCCGCTGCCGGTGCTGCCGCTGCAGCCGGCGCGGCTTCTTCTTTCGCCGCCGGCGCCGGAGTCTCCTCCGCCTTCCGGCCGGCCGCCTTTGCCTCCTTCTCGGCAAGCTTTCTGGCTTTCTTTGCGGCCCTCTTCTGCGCGCGCGTCATCGGCACTTCTTCATCCGGGTCGCGGTTTACGGCCTCGATGTTGTCCTTGACGGCCGCCTTGATCGTGTCGGTATCAATCCCGCTCTGGTCATCCGGATCGAGGCCGGCGGCGATCACCGCGTTGACATCCTCGTCCTCTTCTTCTTCATCATCATCGCGGGGCTTCCAGAGTTCGGAAAGAACAAACAGGATAATCATCAGTACGACAACCAGGGCAATGATGATAATGCCCTCCAGGCTGTGCATCGCGATCATCACATAGCCGATATACGGAACCATCACGGCCACCTTGGGAACCGAGTTGCGCAGGATGATTTTTTCTTCCCTTCCGGCGGGGTCGGATACACTGACCGCGCTGAACTCGCCGCTGTCCGGATCACAGCTTCTCAGGATATACGCATACGTGGAAGTATCACTGTCCTTCAGCACTTCGTCGCCGGGCTTCAGGTCATTCACGTCCACATTGGTGGCATAGGTGATGGACCCGAGAGGCAGGTTGGTATCCATAGACGGTGTATCCACAATCGTCGTCATGACGCCGGCAAACATCGGCACCAGTATCGCTGCTGCCACGAGGATCGCCGCAATCAGGAACAGATTGACTATGAACTTCAGTAATTTTGACATGTCCTTCTCCTTCTCAGAGTTTATCCCATAATCCAGTATATTCTACCATTTTACTTCGGAGATGTACACAGATTTTTATTCTTTCCTGTCTTTTAGGTACAATTCCCGCGGGCGGCGCGTTGATGGCTCCGACTTGTCACTCTCTGTCAAATCGACTATAATGTGAATCATGACAGACTTGATTAAAAAAATCGAAGATTTGTCCCTGAATGCCTGGCCGTCTCACCAGGTTCAGTTTTATGACGGCTGGATTCTCCGGTATTCGAACTTTTATACGCACAGGACGAACTCCGTGGAGCAGCTGGGGCTGTCCTGCCTCCCGCTCCGGGAGAAGGTGGCATTCTGCGAGAGCATCTACAGACGCTGGAAGACGCCGTGCATTTTCAAGATCACGCCGCTGGGAGATCCCGCGCTGGATGCATTTCTCGAAAAGCGCGGCTACCGGATCGAGCACCACACGACCGTCATGACCAGACATCTTGACGGGCCGGCCGGGTTCCCGCACCCTTCATGCGGCCTTCGCTTCGAAAACAGGGTCAGCCGGGACTGGATCGACGGGCTTTTCCGTCTCAAGGACATGAATGATCCGTTTTTCGCGAAGATTGTCCCGCAGATGTATGATGCCATCCCCATGGATGAGATCGCCGTCTCTCTTCCGGGAGAAGACGGCATTGACGCCACCGGACTTGGCATTCTGGACCGGGATTCCGTCGGCATCTATGCGATCCACGTAAGTCCGGCCCTGCGGCGGCGCGGCATCGCCCGCTCCATGGTCTGCTCTATTCTCGCGGAAGCATCCGCGCGCGGTGCGGACTTTGCCTATCTCCAGGCAGTGACGGACAACACGCCGGCCCGCAGCCTCTACAGAAGCTGCGGCTTCCGCGACGAATACAGTTACTATTTCCGTGTAAAGGAGGTCTGAATGCAATTTCTGGAACTTCTTATGAAAATCCGGACTCCCGCGCTGGACTATTTCATGCTCGGGATCAGCTATATCGGAACACCGGTTTTCATCACGGGGCTGATCGTCTGGATCTATTTAAACATCAATAAGAGGACCGCCTACGGCATTACCCTCTCGTTCCTCGTGTCGGGCATGATCTGCCAGGGGCTGAAAGTCATTTTCCGGATCCCCCGCCCCTGGATCCTGCAGTCGGATACATCCAGGTTTTATCCCGTCGAGAAGGCGCTGGCCACGGCGACCGGCTATTCCTTCCCCAGTATCCACTCGCAGAGCGCAGCCACTTTCTGTGAATCTGTTGTTCATTATAATAAGAAGAAACCGGTTGTCATCACGGCGGCAGTGATGCTGTTCCTGATCCCGTTCTCCCGCATGTATCTCGGCTGCCACACCCCGCTCGATATCACGGTCGGCTTCGGAGTCGGGACACTGGTGAATCTCTTTATCTGGCATCTGTGGAACAGGGTATCGAGAACCCGCGTCAGCGACGGGCTGATCACGTTCTTTCTCATCGGATTCGCCCTGATCCTGATTTTTCTCGGGACCTCCCTCTCCTTTAACGGAACGGTCGAATTCACGCTGATGGAGGATTCCCTGAAGACCGCCGGTCTCAGCCTGGGCTTTGCCGTTTCCTTCTTCCTCGAGCGCCGTTTCCTGCGCTTCAGCACAGACGGGTCCCTTCCTCACAAGCTGTTCAGATTTCTCATCGCGCTCGGCGGCTTTCTTCTGATCAGCGCCCTCATGAAGCAGATCGCGCAAGCCTCCGCCGTCGTGACCATTCTCCGCTACGGCCTGGGCAGCTTCTGGCTTTTCGGGATCACGCCCCTCCTGTGCGTGCGCCTGGGGATTATGAAAACCGAACGTTAATACTGCAGGAGTGCATTTTACTTCGCAGGAAACCCGAAGTAATTTCCTGTGAAAAAAAGGCTGTGAAATCCGGATTTGCTCCGTTTCACAGCCTTTATCTTTGTCTGATTCGTTCAGCTCACATTTCTGGTCAGGTAAGCCTCAATCTTGTCCATGGCCTCCGCTTCATCATCACCGTCCGCGGAGATTACCACTTCGGCACCGGTGTCCAGCCCGAGGGTCATCATACCCATGATGCTTTTGGCATTCACACGCCTGTTCTCGGACTCAACAAACACGTCGCTCCGGAACTGACTCGCCATCTGCACAAGCAATGCAACCGGTCTGGTCTCAAGACCGCTGTTCAGGCGAATCGTGATTTCCTTTTTTGTCATAATAATCCTCCTCATATGATACTTTATGACGTTTCCGTGCGCCGCCTCAGGTCTTCGGCATACGCACAGAGCTTTCTGAGCCGGTGATTGACACCGGACTTACCGATTCGTGGATTTAAAAAACTGCCCAGTTCGGTCAGAGGGGCTTCCGGGTGGGCCAGCCGGATCTCCGCCATCTCCCGCAGCTGGGGTGTGAGCTCCCCGAAGCCTCCGTTGTCGCGGATAAAGCGGATCTCTTCAATCTGCCTGACGGCCGAAACGACCGTTTTGTTCAGATTCGCGGTCTCGCAGTTGACGCGCCGGTTGACGCTGCCCCGCATCTCCTTGAGCACCCTCACGTTCTCAATATTCAGAAATGAAATGCTGGCTCCCATGGCACCCAGGAGTGCAACGATCTGATCGCCTTCCTTCAGGTAGACCACGTGATTCTTCTTGCGGAGAACGATCCGCGGAGTCAGCCCGGTCTCCTTCATGGCGTCGCGCACCACAGCGGCCGTGCCGCGGTCCGGACAGACCACTTCCAGATGATAGGACTTCTCCGGGTCGCTGACAGAACCTGCCGCGAGAAACGCGCCTCTCAGAAAGGCCCGTTTGCAGCACTCCTTCCTGAGGACCGTCTCATGTCCGCAGGCCGCAAGGACCGCCCGGACTCTGTCGGGATCCTCAATCCGGAACACCCCGCCCCCGTGGCGGCTGTCTTGCTCCCGATGCAAAGCTATGTCTATATTAAACGCTCTTTGAAGTAAAGTAAAGAGCTTTCTCGCTGCCGCCTCATTCTCCGTTCTCACGCGGAGAACGCTTCCGCTCTCCGTTTCTTCGGCGGATCCCGAAAGCATCACGAACGCGGCAAGCTCCGCAATCATGCAGTGTCTGGCCTGCGTATCCACGCCGGCCAGTTCATTTTTCACATCTCCGGAAAAGGACATCTCCCCTCATTCCTCCCGCTTTACTTATGCAAAGTCGCCGAGGAACCTGATCTCGGGGAAAAGCTCCACGCCGTATGCGTCGAGCACGCGGCTCCGGACATCCTCAATCAGCGTTTTCACGTCAGACGCAGTCGCACCGCCCGTGTTCACAATAAAGCCGCAGTGCTTCTCGGAGACTCTGGCGCCGCCGCAGGACAGGCCCGCGAGCCCCGCGTCCATGATCAGCTTGCCGGCAAAATACCCCTCCGGTCTCCGGAACGTGCTCCCCGCACTCGGCAGATCCAGGGGCTGTTTCTCCTGCCTCCGTTTTTTCAGATCCTCCATGACGGCCTTAATGTCTTCGGCCTTTCCCTTTGAGAGGCCGATTTCCGCCTCCAGGATCACCGACCCGTCCTCCATGAAGGCGCTGTGCCGGTACGAAAGTCCCATTTCCTCAGGGCCGCGCACTTTGATTTCGCCCTGCTGAGTCAGCACCTGCACGCTCTTCAGGACCTGCTTCATCTCTCCGCCGTATGCGCCCGCGTTCATCAGGCAGGCGCCTCCGACCGTACCCGGGATGCCCGCGGCAAACTCAAACCCGGTCAGTTCCGCCTCCAGTGCGGCGGCAGCCACACCGGACAGAAGTGCTCCGGCCTGTGCGAAGATGGTTGTGCCTTCCACGCGGACGGCTCCGAACTCTCTCCCCAGGCGGATCACCACGCCCCGGATCCCCTGATCGGAAACCAGCAGGTTGCTGCCGTTTCCCATGATATACACATCGGCTCCGTACTGCCGCGCAATCCCGCTCAGTTCCCTGATTTCTCCGGCCGTATGCGGTGTCACGAAATAATCGGCCGGGCCTCCGATCCGGAACGTCGTGTGTTCCTTCATGGGCTCGCTTATGTGCACGGCATCGCTGCCGCAGGCCCCGGCAAGCGCCCCGGCCAGCGGACTCTCATGCCTTGCTTCCTTTGATATCTCCATAGTGCCCCGTCTTAATCATCTTTATTCTAGTACTCTTCGTCGTAGTTCACTCCGTCGTCGTACTGTTCATCGTAGTACTGCTCGTCGTAGTACTCCTCGTCGTAATTCTCTTCGTCGTAGTACTGTTCGTCGTAATTTTCTTCTTCGTAGTTTTCTTCACCGTTTCCGGTTTCTTCGCCGTTTCCGGTTTCTTCGCCCGTTCCGGTCTCTCCGCCGGCATTCTCCGCATCCTGTGCCTGCTGCGCGTCAGCCCCGCCGCTGCCGTCTCCGGAGTTTTCGGCGTTCGCTTCCGCATTTCCGTTCTGCGCGGCAGTTTCCGCCGCGGCGGCCGTGCCGTCCGTCGCTTCCGCCTTGACGGCCGACAGACTCTCCTTGCCCTCTTCGGAGAGGTACTGCATCGCGTTTTCGGCCTTCTGCGTATCCGGGAAGGTCGTCACGATCTGCAGGAAGATCTCGTCCGCGTGCTTCGTATCGTTGATCAGGCGGTAGGAGTGGGCCAGGTAGTTCAGAATATCGTAGTCCGTGGCATCGATGGATCTGGCTGCGGACAGCTTCTCGATCGCCTTTTCATAGTCGCCGGCGCTGAAGGCCTCGAGGCCGTTCTTCTTATATGCGGCCAGAAGGAAGTTGGCCAGCTGCACCGACAGGCTGTCATACACTGCCTTCGCTTCTACCGAAAGCTTTGAGCCGTCGATATCCGCAATGGATGTGGCGGCGGCGTCATACGAGCCGTTATTGTAGGCGTTCTGGGCTTTGATCAGATTATCGTAGCTGACGGATTTCGCGTTAGCCGCGTCAATCTTGTCCTTGGCGGTATTGACCGTATCCTGCGAAGCCCGGATCTGGTCGTTCATGGTCTGGATCTGGGCGGAATACACGGCCATATCGGAAGAATACTTTGTGATCTTCTCATTGGCTGCCCGGTTGATGCTCCTCGTATAGGCCGGGATAAACAGGAACCAGATCGCGGCCGCGCCGATGACCGCACCCATCAGAACATTGAGGAACGGGAAGCCTCTGCCCCCGCTTCCGCTGTGGTACAGCGCGGATGTGCCCGGCGCCCGCTCCGGCTCCTCCTGCGGCGTCTCCTCCGTGTTCCGCCTGCCGCCCCAGAGTGAAAAGTGGGATTCCAGCGAGGTGGCCGTACCGGTCTGCTCATCCACTTCCCGGAGGAAGCGTAAGGTCGTGGTGTTGGTCTTGTCGATGCGGATCGCCTTCTTCAGAAGCCGGCGGGCTTTCTCGTATTCGCGCTTGTGAATGTACAGAAGCGCCAGCAGATGGTAGCCCTTGATCAGCTTCGGATTCTGCGCCAGAATCTTCTTCAGCTGGATCAGCGACACATCCTCGTTGCCCTCCAGGCAGTTTTCGAGCGCGATATTGTATTTTTTAATGGTCTGGTTGATGATATCCAGACGGTTTGCGTCCTGCTGCAGATTCCGGATGTATTCGGCAGCAATGTTGTCCTCGGGCTGGATATTCTTTGAAATCACCCACTCAGACAGAGCCGACACGACTTCGCCTGTCTCAAAGTACACGAGACCCAGCAGGTTGCGCGCCGGCACATTCAGCTTATTAAACTTCAGACTTCGCTTGAGCTGGTCGATCGCCCCGCTCAGATCCCTGACCTGGGCTTTCTCCAGGCCCTGGTTATAATAGAGCCCGGACAGCACGATCGCCTGCTTCTGGACAGACACGTCACAGCCGCACTTCGGGCAATACGCCGAATCCGTGAGCTCCGCCCCGCAGTTCATACATCTCATCATTTATCTGCCCTTCTCGCTGCCCGACGTCTCCTTCAGCATCTCCTTCAGGATATCTATCACATCTGTCAGATCCCGCGAATAAATCGCGCCCTCCGCCTCGTCGACGTCAAGACTGGGCTTGAATTTCTTCAGTTCCTCTTCGTAATTGATCATCAGTGAACTCCCCGTAATCCCCGCACGGATCCCCAAACGGGCGCCCGGCGGGGCAGACTATGTCTGTCTCAAATGAAAAAGATACGTCCATCATAACGGAACACGGGCAAAAAATCAATCATCCTCATCCGTCAGGCGCCCGGCTCCGTATACCAGCGTGTTCGTGGTGCTTAAGATCATGCGGCTCTTGGAATTGCTGAGGACCGCGACGTTGATCCAGTCGCCCTTATTCAGCTCTATATCTCTCACGAGGAGCGTGCTCCGGTTCAGGAATGACGTCTCCGCCAGCTCCTCATTCACCCGGAAGGCGCAGCTCTGCGTGAAATTCTGGCCGTACACATAGTACACACCGTCGGACACTTTCTGAATCCGGTCGATTCTGACCGGCTTCACGCCCAGGCCCAGCACCGTCTCCGAGAACGGATTGGACATGCCGTACACGTAGCGGTCCCCGTAGAGGATATCATACTGCAGCACCTGCATATCGTACAGATAGGTTCTGCTGTGTTTCCTGGTCTGGTGATACCGGAACATGGTGCCGGTATGAAAATCGATCCGTTCAAACAGCTCGGCTGCCGCCTGGTAGGCCGTCACGGTCTTCTGCTTTCTCTCAAGCCCCAGATTGTCCCAGATCAGGTAATTGGTCTGGTAGATCGAGCCTTTTTCCAGGTCCCGGTCGGAAAGCCCCATGGTCGGGAGATGATCCCCGTAGAACAGGCAGACCGTCGGTTCGTCCCGCTCCTCGAGATACCGGATCAGGTCCGCGACAAAGCGGTCTGCTTCATAGAGCTGGTTTGTGTAGTACTCCCACTGGCAGTTCCGCTCGTCACTCTCCGCGCTGCTCACGGTGATGGCGGGATCCGTTATGACCGGCTCCTCCGGATAGGCGCCGTGGGGCTGCACCGACACGGCAAACACAAAGTCCCTGTTCTCTGTCGAATCCAGGGCGTCCCCGACAGGAGTGATCAGATTCTCGTCCCGCATCCAGCCGTTCTCGTTGACATCGTCCTGCGTGTCCATATATTCCGCCGGCGTGAATGAATTAAAGCCGAGATTGGAATAGACCTCCCGGCGCCCGTAGAATTCCGACTCATTATTGTGAACCGCGTGCGCCGTGTAGCCGAGCTGCGCCAGGTCATAGGCGGCGCTCTCGCATGTTTCCTTCTTCAAAACACCTTTATAGGGATATTCGCCCGCTCCGAAAAAGCGGAGGCTCATCCCCGTCAGCGTCTCGAACTCCGTATTGACGGTTCCCGCTCCCACCGTGGGAACCGTATAGAAACCGCTCGAATATTCCTCCGTGAGCGCATGCCAGTTGGGCAGCGGATCCTCGCTGAACTTCAGACCTTTCACCCTTGTCACGTCAAAAAAGGTCTCCAGCTGGACAATCACGATATTGGGCATGTCCTCACCTGCTTCCGTGTCCGGGACCGCCCCCTCGCTGCGGACGATTCTGCCGACGAGCTGCTCCGAATAATGGTTGGGTTCATTGATTCCCGTGTCCAGGATCGTGACCGACAGGCTGTACGGGAAGCCGTAATCCAGATAGGCATAGGCGATATTCCCGAAATACGAGGACAGCACCTTTGCGTTAATGGCCAGCTGCGTGAGCCCGTAAAATCCGACGGCCGCCGCGGCAAACGCCGGGATCCAGATCTGCAGGCGCCGCTTCCCGGAGAATCTGGGAAGGACAAAAAACAGCCTGATGACAATCAGTACGAGCAGGACCAGAAGGACAAGCAGCGCAATGATGCCGAATACGCTGAAATACTTCCGCGACACCCGGAGCGCATCGTCCAGCATCAGAAAATCGGGCCCCGTCAGCGGCGTCACGCGGTTTGACAGGACGATGCCGTTGGCCGCCCCGAGAACAAGCCAGACCACACCGGTCAGGACACGATAGAATGCCCGCCTCCTGAATAAGAATGCGGGCAGGGTCGTCATAAAAATCAGAAGTACATTGTATAAAAATGCTCTCGTTCTTTCATCCAGAAACTGCCACGCCGCGGATACCGAGCGGCGCGACATGGCCTCGATGATGAAATAGCCGGCGAAACAGCACACAAAATGGAGGAGCAGTGCATACCGGTTGCACCGCTCTGCCATTTTTCCGCTTCCGGAGGCAGCCGGAGCCGCCTCCTTTCTTTTGTGTCTTTCGCTTAGCGTTCTAAATCTCAACATCTTCTTTTCAGAACCGGGCAAGCCGTTCCTCAATCTGTTCCTTCATGGCCTTATATTTGGCGAGCTTGGCCCGCTCTGCTTCCACCTTGGCGGGCGGCGCCTTCTCCACGAATCCCGGATTTTTCAGCATGCCCTCGGAGCGCGCGATCTCTTTGTCCATCTTCTCGTTTTCCGCGCGCAGTCTGGCCATCTCTTTCTCCCGGTCGACCAGTTCTTCCATCGGTATATAGGCCGTGGCGCTGCCGGTCACGACTGAGACCGCGTCCTCTCCGATTCCTTCCCGGCCCTCCTGGACCACGATGCTCTTGGCAAAGACCATCCGGTTCATGTCGCCGAGCGCACTCTGCATGCGCCGGAAAGCCTCGCAGGCGGCGGCATCCTTGCCCACAATGAAGAGATCCGTCTTCGTCTTTGCGGGCACATTCATCTCCATGCGGATATTGCGGATCCCCTTGACCAGCTCCTGGTAAGCGGCGATCAGCGCCTCATCCTCCGGATGATGCAGTTTTTCTTCGTAGACCGGCCACGGGGAGGTCATGATCGTCTCCTCGTCCGGATTCAGTGTGCAGTAGATCTCCTCCGTAATGAACGGCATATACGGATGGAGCAGCTTCATGGAGCGGCCGAGCACTGTCTTCAGCGTCCAGAGAGATGCGTTCTTCGCTTTCTTTCCGGCTTCCGTCTCATCGCCGAAGCGGAGCTTGACCATCTCGATATACCAGTCGCAGAACTCATCCCAGAGGAAATCGTGGATCTTCTGAACCGCGATGCCGAGCTCGTAGCGGTCCATGTTTTCCGTCACTTCCCTGGCCACGGTGTTGCATCTGGACAGAATCCAGCGGTCCGCGATCGTGAAATCCTCTTCCGCCGGCTCCGAGATCTCGCCTTCCGGCAGGTTCATCATGATAAACCGGCTGGCGTTCCAGATCTTATTGGCAAAGTTGCGGCTGGCCTCCACCTGCTCCCAGTAGACGCGCATGTCATTGCCGGGTGCATTGCCCGTCACAAGCGTGAGACGCAGCGCATCCGCGCCGTACTTGTCGATGACTTCCAGCGGATCGATGCCGTTGCCCAGCGACTTGCTCATCTTCCGTCCCTGGGAATCGCGGACCAGTCCGTGAATCAGCACGTGATGGAAGGGGCTCTTCCCGGTCTGCTCGTAGCCCGAGAAGACCATGCGGATCACCCAGAAGAGGATGATGTCATAACCCGTGACAAGCACGTCCGTCGGATAGAAATAATCGAGTTCCGGTGTCTTCTCCGGCCATCCGAGCGTCGAGAACGGCCACAGCGCGGAGGAGAACCAGGTGTCCAGTGTATCCGGATCCTGCTCGAGCTCCGTGCAGCCGCAGTCCGGGCAGCTGTGCGGCATGGATTTCGCGACGGTAATTTTGCCGCATTTCGTACATGTATAGGCCGGAATCCGGTGTCCCCAGTAGAGCTGGCGGGAAATGCACCAGTCGTGGAGATTCTCCAGCCAGTTGAGATAAATCTTGGTATACCGCTCGGGAACGAAGGTCAGATCCCCGTTCTTCACGGCTTCGATGGCCGGCTTGACCAGCTCGTCCATGCGGACGAACCACTGCTGCTTGATCATGGGCTCGACCGTCGTGCCGCAGCGGTCATGTGTGCCGACGGCGTGGGTGTGGGGCACGACTTTGACGAGAAGTCCCTGCTCCTTCAGGTCCTCCACCATCTGCTTCCGGGCCTCGTAGCGGTCCATGCCTGTGTATTTGCCGCACAGTTCATTCATGGTCCCGTCGTCATTCAGGATATTGATTTCCGGCAGAGAATGCCTCTTTCCGACCTCAAAGTCATTGGGGTCGTGGGCCGGCGTGATCTTCACGCAGCCGGTCCCGAACTCGCGGTCCACGTAGGAGTCCGCGATCACGGGGATCTCCCTGTCTGTCAGGGGGAGCCGCAGCATTTTTCCGACGAGGTCCGCATAGCGGTCATCCTCCGGATTCACCGCGACGGCCGTATCGCCGAGCAGGGTCTCGGGTCTTGTCGTGGCGATCTCCACGAAGCGGCCCTCTTCACCCACGATCGGATAATTGATGTGCCAGAAGAATCCGTCCTGGTCCTCGTGGACGACTTCCGCGTCGGAAATCGACGTCTTGCAGGTCGTGCACCAGTTGCCGATCCGCGATCCCTTGTAGATATAGCCTTTCTCATACAGCTTCCGGAACACTTCCATCACCGCGTCCGAGCAGCCCTCATCCATGGTGAAGCGCTCCCGGTCCCAGTCGGCGGAAGAGCCGAGCTTGTGCAGCTGGTTCACGATTCTGCTGCCGTAGTCGTCCTTCCACTCCCAGCAGTACTTGAGGAATTCTTCTCTCGTGAGATCTTCCTTGTTGATTCCGCGCTCCTTGAGCGCGCTGATCACCTTCACCTCGGTGGCAATCGCGGCGTGGTCCGTCCCTGGCTGCCACAGGGCTTCGTATCCCTGCATGCGCTTCCAGCGGATCAGGATATCCTGCAGCGTGTTGTCAAGAGCATGGCCCATATGCAGCTGGCCGGTAATATTGGGAGGCGGCATCACGATAGTAAACGGCTTTTTATCCGGATTCACCTCCGCGTGGAAATAGCCTCCGTCAAGCCATTTCTGATATAAACGGTCTTCGAGTCCCCTCGGGTCATATGTTTTTTCGAGTTCCTTCTTCATCATGTTCGATGCTGTCTCCTTTTTAATGTTTCTTACTTTTCCCACGGTGCCTTGTCCGGCGCCGCATTGAGATCCACAGCCGGCGTAAACGCGGGCGCCTGCGGCGCTTCTTTCTCGGGCTGCATATTGAGAAGCTTCCGCCTCAGTTCGTCTTCCATATTCCGGAGCTCCTGCTCCGCGGCGGCTCTGGCCGACCTTCCCTCCGTCTGAATCTTGGCGACCTCGTCCAGGGTCGCGATCAGGGATGCGTTCGTCTGCTTCAGAGTCTCCAGATCGACGATGCCCCGCTCGGAAGCCTTGGCCGTCGCGATCGTGGTCTGCTTCAGTTTCTCCGCATTGGACATGAGCAGCTTGTTGGTCATATCCGTCACTTCGCTCTCCGCCTTGGCCGCCTTCGTGGAGTCCTCGAGGCCGAGGGCCAGTACCATCTGGTTCTTCCAGAGCGGGATCGTGTTGACCAGGGTCGACTGGATCTTCTCGACCATCGTCGTGTCATTGCTCTGGATCATGCGGATCTGCGGGGCGGTCTGCAGTGCGACCATCCTCGTGAGCTCCAGGTCGTGGATTTTTTTCTCAAAGCGGTTGATCTGGTCCTCGAAGTCCTTGGCTGCCTCCGCATCCTCGGACAGTCCCGAAGCCTCGGCTTTGGCCTTCAGGGCCGGCAGATCCACGTTTCTCGCCTGGGCGATCTTGGCCTTGCCGGCCGCGATGTACATGGACAGATTCTTGTAATAAGCCAGGTTGGATGCATACATCTGGTCCAGCATATCGACGTCCTTCAGAAGCGTGATCTGATGCTGCTGAAGCGCGCGGGCCACCTTGTCCACGTTCGCGGAAGCCTTGTCATATTCGGTTTTCATCTCCGAGATCTTCTTGGCCGGCTTCTTGAAAAGTCCGAAGAATCCGCCCTTTTCCTCTTCCGCGCCGGGCTCGAAGGACTTCAGGTCGGAGATCACACCCGTGAGCATGGAGCCGACTTCACCGAGGTCGTGGGTCCGCACATTCTGCAGCACGGATTCGGAGAAGTCCGCCATCTGCTTCTGTACGCCGCTTCCGTACTCAATAATTGTTTTTGTATCCTTGATGTTGATTGTGTCGGCATAGGCTTTGATCTGTGCCTGCTCCTCCTCCGTAAAGGTCCCCGTCGACGCGATGGGATCCTCCGCAGCTGCCGCAGCCGGTGCAGCTGCTTCCTGCATCTGTGCAGCCGGAGCCGCCGTCTCATTCATCTGTTCCGCAGATACGCCCTGAAGTTCTTCCATGATTCACCTCCGTTAAAAATAAGTCAACTGTTCTCACACGATTTCTCATTTTTATTTCATCTGCTGCTGCATCTGTGTGCCGGACTGTGTCTGTACGGCGGACTGAGTCTGCGCGGCAGACTGTGCTGCGGCAGCCTGTGCGCTTCCGTACATCTGCGCGTCCTGCCTGCGGCGCATGGCCGTGAGGTCGTCCTCCGTCAGTCCCTCCTGCTTCATCATCATCTTCATCACGTTGATGTCCGAGCTCACATCCATGGCCTGTTCGCGGAAGAAGCTGTCCAGAAGCTTTTCAAACGCGTCATTAATCGTACTCAGCGAGTTCGAGATCTCCCGCTTGGCCTTCATGATGTTCTCCCCCTGGACGGGCTGGCGGTCCATTTCCACATAGGCGTCCATCAGCTTGGTCGTCGTGGGCAGATAATAGGTCATGAACATATTCAGTTTGCCGGCCAGCTCCGGCTTCTGGCGGACCGCTTCGAAGATCTTGCCGACGATCTGCTCCATCTTGTCCAGCTTGTCGGAGATTTCCTGGTCTTCGATTTCGTCGTTGGCCTTGCGGATCGCCGCGATGTATTCATTGCCTTTTGTGAGGATCTCCCTCACCTCCGGCGTGAAGGTGTTTTCCCGCTTCGCCTGTTCCTCCTGCTGCCGCTTCTGCTCCTTCGCGCGGCTGGCAGTCTCCTGGTACTGCCTGTAGAGGTCGTCGGAGGCGATGAAGCAGGTCTCTTTCTCATCGAAATGCCCCTGCCGGATCATGCCGCTCCTCATATAGCCCTTGAGGTCCGACACCACTTCCTTTTCGGTGCGGCCGCTCTTCTCGGACAGCTCGTCCACATCCGCGTACAGTCTGGGAAGGATCAGGTTCCGGTACGATTTGAAGCGCTCCCTCTTTCTGGCGGCCCTGTGTCCGAAGAGTCCCATGGCGATTCCCAGAGTCGTCATCAGACCCATGAGCACGACGAGCGGGGCTCCGAACCCGTGCATGATAAAAGAGAGAAGAGCGAAAATCACGGTCAGCGTCCCGAACACGACCGCCATGGCGCCTCCCACGACGGCGGCAATCTTCGGCCCCTGCTCACTCTCCGCCCTGGCAAAATAGCGCTCCGGGTGTTCCTCCTGCGGCAGCCGCTCTCTCTGCGGCTGCTCCGGACGGCTCTTTGCGCCGGCCGGCGCCGTAAAGTGCTTCACCGCGTCCGTCGCCCCCTTCACGAGGCCGTTCACGGTATTGCCAAGACCCGTAAAATCATTGTTTGTCAGCGCGTCGTCGACAGCCTGACATACACTGTCCGCCACCTGTTTCAGATCATCCGTCACTGCCATATCCGGCACCTCCCCCCGCGGCCATATGACACTAAGGCATGCGCTGTTAAGCTCATGCCAGGTTAAAAATCACGATTCCCGCAATGATCAGAATATTTCCCATAACCTTCTTCTTCGTCACCGGTTCCCGGAAGAACAGCCAGGAGAGGAAGACGACCCACACGTTTCCGATGGTTTCCATCACGGAGCCGCTCTTGACCTCCACGCCTTTGCTGTACCCGAAGACCGTCAGCATCATTCCGGCAAACATGAGCCCGTAGCCGAAAATCACCTTCCAGTTGAGATATTCTTTGATAAAACTTCCGTGTTTCTCCGTCGCGCTTTTTTTCAGCAGCATCTGCGAAAATGCAGCCACCGTCGCCGACAGCGCAAACAGAAACACCCATGGATTAAACCCTGTCCGCATCCTGATTCACCAGTAAAATTCCCGCAAGCACAATTGCGATTCCGACTATGTTGAGAGGCCTGACCTGTTCCCCGAAGAGCAGCACGCCCCACAGGAACGACCAGCAGACCGCAAACGCTCTGTTCGCATAGACAATCGACAGATCAAACCGCTTGATGATCTGCTGCCAGATCAGCGCATATGACCCCAGACAGACCAGCTCCAGGAAGAGCCACAGATAGCCTTTCCAGGAAAGTCCCGGTATCACATGGCCTAAGAGGCTGATGGATCCTTTGCTGCTGCCCGCCATCTTGCCGCAGATCGAGCCTCCCGTGTACACGATGACGGCCGCCTGTATGGCCACTACGCTGAGCAGCGTGATCTTCGCGCCGGGCCTCCGTACTTTTTGTTCGCCCATTCATGTTCTCCTTCCTGCCGTTACTGCAGGGACATTCAAATGTACTATACCATACTTTTTCTGACAATGCACCACCGTCAGAAATCTGGCACGTAAAATAAAGCAGGGAAACCCGCATCGGGTTCCCCTGCCGCTTCATTCATTTTTCATGCGTGTCAGTCCAGCTTGATACCCTTCAGCAGTGCGCCCAGGTTCGTGGTCAGCTCTTCGCTCTTCGGGAGAACGACGCGCTCTTCTTCCACTGCCTTAGGAGCAACACTCTCATCCAGTGCCTTCATGGACAGAGAGATCTTGCCGTCTTTGACGGCTGTCACCTTGACTTTAACCTTCTGGCCGACTTCAAGCTCCTCGCTGGGATGCTTCAGACGCTTCGTGGAGGAAATCTGGGAGATATGAACCAGACCGTCCACGCCGGAGCCCAGAGAAACAAAAGCGCCGTAGGACTGCAGGGACTGAACCGTGCCTTCCGTCACGAGACCGGGCTTGATGTTCGAGATCATCTCCGCCTTCTCGGCTTCTCTTCTCTCCCGCAGGATATCGCGGCAGGAAAGCACAAGGCGCTTATTCTCGATATCGGCCGTAATCACGCGCACCGGAACCGTCTGTCCTTTGAAAGTGCTCAGATCCTTCACATAATCAAGCGAAAGCTGGGAAGCGGGGATAAACGCGCGCACGCCGTTCAGATATGCGACAACGCCGCCCTTTACGGCATCGACCACCTTCACTTCGGTGTCCGTCTTATTCTCCAGCATCTCGGCAAAATTCTGCCATGCCAGCTTCTCCTGTGCTTCGCGGCGGGACAGAAGAACATTTCCGCGTCCGTCATCAGAGCGGAGTACAATCGCCTTGATCTGGTCGCCGACCTTCACATCGTTCTTAATTGAAAAGCCGGGGTCTCCGGAATAATCCAGAGCACGGATAATACCCGGTGCAAAATACTGCAGATCAACAGTGACTTCCGAATCCGAGACACCCGTCACGGTGCAGTCAACGAGATCCCCTTTTGACAGGGTGCGCATCGAATTGTCGATTTCTTTCGCGAAATCATCCATTGTTTCCAGTTCAGCCATAATTCCTTTGTTCTCCTCCCTGATATGTATCCTGCCGGCAGTCTTCCGCTCCGGAAGCATACCCGCCGTAAATGAGTGTAACACATTTTTCACTGCTGATGCAGTTTTTTTGATGTTCTTTTAAAAAACCGCGAAGAAACGTACCGTCACGCCCCCGGGCCGCCCTGTTAATCCAGGTCAAGCGGCGGCTGGCCGGGACGTCCGTGGCAGTTCTTGTATTTCTTGCCGCTGCCGCACGGACAGATGTCGTTGGGATAAATCTTCTTGTGCTTGCGCTGCACCGGTTTCTTCGGTCCCGCGGAGTCGTCCTTGTTGGTGCCTGTCACCTTGGCGGCCGGCTCTCTCTCGACCTTCTGCTGCATGCGGACATGGTAGAGGACTCTGACCGTCTCCTCCTGGATCATGTTGGTCATTTCCTCGAACATCTGGAAGCCGTACATGCGGTACTCCACCTTCGGGTCATGCTGCGCAAATGCCATCAGGCCGATGCCCTGGCGCAGCTGCTCCATGTCGTCGATGTGATTCATCCATCTGGCATCGATGACCTTCAGGAGCACGACGCGCTCCAGTTCGCGCATCCTGTCTTCTCCGGGGAAGGCCTCCTCGATCTCGGCCTCCTTGGCTTCGTACAGCGCCGCCGCCTTCTCCTTCAGATACTGCTTCAGTTTGTTGCGGGAGAGCTTCTCGGACTCAACAAGCTCTTCCGTGACGGGCTGCATCGGAATCAGCGGCAGAAGCACCTGGTTTAAGGTCTGCAGGTCGAATTCGGACGGATCCTGGTCCTCTCCGATCGTGGTGTCCACGGCGCGGGAGACGACGGCTTCCATCATGCCGATAATCACGTCGCGCATATTCTCGCCGTCCAGCACCCGTCTGCGCTGCTCGTAGATAATCTCGCGCTGGTCGTTGTTGACCTGGTCGTACTCCAGCAGGTTCTTTCTGATACTGAAGTTGTTTCCTTCGATCTTCTCCTGGGCCTTCTCGATGGCGGAACTGAGCATTTTGTGCTCGATCTGCTCGCCTTCCGGCACACCCAGCGCCTCAAACGTCTTGATCAGTCTCTCGGAACCGAACAGACGCATCAGATCGTCCTCGAGAGAGATATAGAATCTCGATTCACCCGGGTCGCCCTGACGGCCGGAACGGCCTCGCAGCTGATTATCGATACGTCTGGATTCATGGCGCTCCGTGCCGACGATTTTCAGACCGCCGGCGGCCTTTGCCTCGTCGTCCAGCTTGATATCGGTGCCTCGGCCGGCCATGTTGGTGGCGATGGTCACGGCGCCGTGCTGGCCCGCCTGCGCCACGATCTCCGCCTCGAGTTCGTGGAACTTGGCATTCAGCACGTTATGCGGAATTCCCTCTTTCTTCAGAAGCTTTGACACATGTTCGGAGACATCGATCGTGATCGTGCCGACCAGCACCGGCTGGCCCTTGGCATGCGCTTCCTTCACCGCTTCGACGACCGCCTGGTACTTCTCGCGCTTGGTCTTGAACACCGCGTCGTTTAAGTCCTTGCGGGCGATCGGCACATTCGTCGGGATCGCCACGACGTCCATGCCGTAAATATCGCGGAACTCCTGCTCTTCTGTCAGGGCGGTACCGGTCATGCCGCATTTTTTATCAAATTTATTGAAGAAGTTCTGGAACGTGATCGTCGCCAGCGTCCTGGACTCCTGCTTGACCTTGACATGCTCTTTCGCCTCGATCGCCTGATGGAGGCCGTCCGAATACCTTCTGCCGGGCATGATACGGCCCGTGAAGTCGTCTACGATCAGGATCTGGTCGTCTTTGACGACATAGTCCTGGTCCTTATGCATGAGATAGTTGGCGCGGAGGGCCAGATCCACCGTGTGCTGGATCTCCAGGTTATCGGCATCCGACAGGTTGTCGATGTGGAAATATTCCTCCGTCTTCTTGACGCCCCGCTCCGTCAGCGTGACGATCTTGTCCTTCTCATTGACGATGAAGTCGCCGGTCTCGATGATTTCCTCGCCCATGATGGCGGTCATCTTCGTCATCTCGCCGGACGCCTCGCCGCGCTCGAGCTGCTTGGCCAGAAGGTCGCAGACCTCGTAGATCTTGGTGGACTTTCCGCTCTGTCCGGAAATGATCAGCGGCGTTCTCGCCTCGTCGATCAGGACCGAGTCGACCTCGTCGATGATGCAGTAATGCAGTCCGCGCTGAACGAGCTGCTCCTTATAAAGCACCATATTGTCGCGGAGGTAGTCGAAACCGAGCTCGTTATTGGTGATATAGGTGATGTCGCAGTTGTACTGCTCGCGGCGCTCTTCCGGCTTCATGTCCTGCAGGACGCAGCCGACGGTCAGGCCCAGGAAGCGGTGCACGGCGCCCATCCAGTTGGCGTCACGGTTTGCCAGATAATCGTTGACGGTGACGACGCATACGCCGCGCCCTTCCAGCGCATTCAGATAGGCCGGCAGCGTACAGACCAGCGTCTTTCCTTCACCGGTGCGCATCTCGGCGATTCTGCCCTGGTGCAGGATCACGCCGCCGATCAGCTGTACCCGGAAGTGTTCCATCCCGAGGACTCTTCTGGCTGCTTCCCTGTTGACCGCATAGGCTTCCGGAAGAATGTCGTCCAGCGTCTGGCCGGAGGCCAGTCTTTGCTTGAATTCATCTGTTTTGGCCCTGAGAGCTTCATCGCTCAGTTCAACCATGGTGGGCCTGAGTGCCTCAATCTTGTCGACCAGAGGCGAAATACGCTTCAGCTCGTGATCGCTGTGCGTACCGAATAACTTTGTCCAAATACTCATTACAGAGTCTCCTGCCTGTAGATTACAGATCCGCACGGCGGCCGCTTAAGACTGCGCGGAACAGCCGCATGTTCTGCATAAATGTACATACACCACGATATTATACCCCTAAGGCACCGTCAAAACAAGAGCGAGTCACATCCTGCCCGGAGCGCTTTTTCGTCTCATCGAAAATCCAAAAGAGGTTTTCTGCCAGACAAAAACACCGGGCTGCATGCAGCCCGGTGCAAAAAAATCTGTCAGGTTCAGGTCCGGCCTTTTGCCCTTATGTCTCGGGCTCGATCAGGCCGTACGCGCCGTCCTTGCGCTTGTATACCACGTTTGTGTCACCCGTCTCCGCATTGACGAAAACATAGAAGCTGTGTCCCAGAAGTTCCATCTGGACGCATGCATCTTCCGGATACATGGGCTTGATATCAAACTTTTTAGACCTGCGGATCTTTACTTCATCTTCTTCGTCGTAGTCCTTCTCGAGGTAGGCCTTCTGGAATCCGCCGCCGGACTGATATCTGTCGGTAAGCTTTGTTTTGTAGCGGCGGAGCTGTCTCTCGATGACCTCCTGTGCCATGTCGATTGACGTATACATGTCATTGCTGACCTGTTCGGAACGAATAATCGTTCCTTTTACAGGAATTGTGACTTCTATCTTCTGCCGCTCCTTCTCAACGGAGAGTGTCACGGTTACTGTCGTATCCTGCGTGAAGTATCTCTCCAGCTTTGAAAGCTTTTCCTCGACTGCTGTCCTCAGACCATCGGTAATTTCCATGTTCTTTCCGCTAATAACAAATTTCATTGCAGTCACCTCGTTTTCGCTTTATTGTACAAAAACACCGTCGTTTATGACTGTATTTTCGTCAAATTCATTATAACCGATTCAAACTGTCTTGTAAAGCGGACAATCACACCCTCTTAATAAAAAAGCAGAGCACTTTTCAGTGCTCCGCAGAAAATTGCAATATGTCGGTATAAGGGAAGCTTCCGCCGTAGAGAGACAGCGCGGATCCGACGGTAAAATCAATCCTGCCGTCGCCGATCGCGTACAGTTCCTCCAGGTCGTCCAGGTTCCTGACGCCGCCCGCATACGTGATGGGGCATTCACAGCTCTCGCTGAAGAGATAGATCAGTTCCTCGTCAATCCCCTCGCCTCTGCCTTCCTTGCTGATCGCATGAATCAGGAACTCCGCGCAGTGGCCGGACAGCCGCTCCATGAGTTCCCCGTTGAGAGGCGTATCCGCGTATCTCTGCCAGCGATCCGTCATAATATAGTAGACATCCGAGTCGTCTCTCTTGGCGCAGGACAGATCCAGCACGATCCGGTTCCGGCCGACGGCGCTCTCCAGCTTGGCGAGATTCTCATAAGAGATCTTTCCGTCGCGGAATACATAGGAAGTGACGATCACATGGCTCGCGCCGGCGTTCAGCCAGTAGGACGCATTATCGGCCGTCACGCCTCCGCCGTACTGAAACCCTCCCGGAAACGCTTCCAGCGCCGAGAGCGCCTCCGCTCTGGAGGCGGCATAATAAGGTGAAAAGACCTGGTTGAGCACGACCACATGCCCGCCCGGAAGGCCGTCTCTGCGGAACTGCTCCGCAAAACTCGCGGCACTTCTCTCCGCAACAAAATTTTCGACAGCCGTATCGCCCTCATCCCTGAGCGAATTGCCGACGATCTGTTTGACCCTGCCGTTATGAATATCAATACATGGACGGAAGTGCATGGCATCTCCTTTTTGCCGTTATCGGCCTTTGAAAGATCTGTCAGGATGCGTCAATCACATCACTCATATCATAGAGGCCCGGTCCCCGCTGCGCCAGAAAGACAGCCGCAGCCACCGCACCTTTTGCGAAAATCGCTCTCGAATAAGCGGTATGTTTCAGTTCGATCACTTCATCCTGTCCCGCAAAGAGCACATCGTGCACGCCCACGATCGTTCCGCCGCGGACCGAAGAAATGCCGATCTCCTCCGCGTCTCTCTTCTCCCTGCGCTCGGAACGGCCGTATGTATAGTGATAACGGCCTTCCTGCGCCTCGTTGATGCTGTCCGCCAGCATCAGCGCGGTGCCGCTCGGGGCATCAATTTTGCGGTGATGGTGCATCTCGATAATCTCGGGGTCATAGCCGTTCGGGCAGAGCGTGCGCGCGGCGTCCTTCAGAAGCTTCATGAGAAGGTTGATTCCGAGGGACATGTTTCCCGACCGGAGAACTGCCACCTGCTCCGCTGCCTCGCTGATCATTTCGGTCTGCCTCGAGTTCAGGCCCGTCGTGCAGATCACCATGGGGATGGACCGCTCCACGCCCCATGCGACCAGTTCGCTGACTGCGTCCGCCGTGGAGAAATCGATGATGACATCCGCTTCCTCCGTGCACTCCGACAGGCTCTTATACACCGGAAATCCCGCATATTCGCTGCCGTAAGCATCGACGCCCGCCACAACTTTGACGCCGGGATCCGCGGCACAGATTTCCGCTGTCACGCGTCCCATATGGCCGCATGCGCCATGAATTATAACACTGATCATTCCATGCACCCGTACTCTCTCAGGGCTTTTTCCAGAGAAACCCTGTGGTGATCTTCCAGTTCCGTGAGCGGCAGTCTCGGACTGCCCACATTCCAGCCCATCAGATTGAGAGCCGCCTTGACGGGGATCGGATTGACCTCCGAAAACAGTTCTCTGCAGAGCGGCAGTGCCTCGATCTGCATCTTCGCGGCCTTTGCGTAATCGCCGTCCAGGCAGGCCTGCGTCATCTCATGCGTCTTCCGCGGCGCCACGTTCGACAGAACCGAGATCACGCCCACGCCGCCGAGAGAGCAGAGCGGGATAATCTGGTCGTCATTTCCCGAATAGACATCCAGAGAGCCGTCCGCAAGTTCGATCAACTGAGCCACCTGGCTGATATTGCCGGTCGCTTCCTTGACGGCCGCGACGTTCTTTACATGCTTGCCGAGCCAGGCCGCCGTCTCGGGCAGGAGATTGCAGCCGGTTCTGGAAGGCACATTATAGAGAATGCACGGAAGCGAAGAACATTCCGCGATCTCCGTATAATGCGCAATCAGACCCTTCTGGGTCGCCTTGTTATAATACGGCGTCACGAGAAGGACGCCGTCAGCGCCCAGTTTCTCGGATTCTTTCGTCATCATGACCGCGTGGGCCGTATTGTTGGAGCCTGTGCCCGCGATGACGGGAACGCGGCCCGCTGCGGCAGAAACCGCGCACCGGATCGCCTCCAGATGCTCATCGTCGTCCAATGTCGGGGCTTCACCGGAAGTGCCGACTGCGATAATGGCGTCGGTTCCCTCCCTGATCTGCCAGTCAATCAGATCCGCATACACTTCATAATTAATACTGCCGTCTTCCTTCATGGGCGTCACGATCGCCACGCCCGCACCTTTGAAGATCGCCATAGCGTTTTTCCTCCTGTTGAAACAGACCGGTCATGTTGGCGCAGACTTTTTGTATCTGCTGCTTTTTAGTAACTATAGCATTGTACGCGCGCACATGTCAACCAAGCCCCTCGGCGGCCGGACTCCGCGCGTCTTCCCGTCCTTTATTTGCCGAAATTCGCACGTTTTCTCAGTCTGGAGTCCAGAATCTTCTTGCGGATTCTCAGGGATTCCGGAGTGACCTCCAGGAGCTCGTCCGTATCGATGAAATCCAGCGCCTGCTCCAGAGACATGATTCTGGGCGGGGTCAGCGTGAGGGCTTCGTCCGCGCTCGAGGATCTCGTATTGGTCAGATGCTTTGTCTTGCAGACATTCAGCTCGATGTCCTCCGGTCTGGCGCTCTCTCCCACGACCATGCCGGCATAGACCTTTGTCCCGGGGCCGATGAAGAGCGCCCCTCTCTCCTGTGCGGCAAACAGTCCGTAAGTGACCGCGTCGCCGTCCTCAAAGGCGATCAGGGAGCCGTTCTTGCGGTAACTGAGCTCGCCCTTCCAGGGGCCATAGGCGTCAAAGATGGTATTCAGCACGCCGGTTCCCCTCGTGGTCGTGAGGAATGGGCCGTGGAAGCCGATCAGTCCTCTAGACGGAATCTCAAACTCCAGTCTGGCCGTTCCGTCCGCCAGCGTGCTCATGCCCTGCAGTTCTCCCTTCCGCTCGGACAGCATGCTGATCACGGTGCCGGCAAAATCCTGGGGCACGTCGACATAGGCGATTTCGTACGGCTCCTCCGTCCGTCCCTTCTCATCCTTCCTGAGAATGACTTCCGCCTTGCTGACCGCGAATTCATAGCCCTCTCTGCGCATCCTCTCAATGAGGACGGAGAGATGCAGCTCGCCTCTGCCCGACACGCGGAACGTGTCCGTATTCTCCGTATCTTCGACGCGGAGGGACACGTCGGTATTCAGCTCCCGGAACAGGCGTTCCCGGATCTGTCTCGACGTGCAGTACTTGCCTTCCCGGCCTGCCAGCGGGCTGTCGTTGACAATGAAATTCATGGCGATCGTCGGCTCGGAAATCTTCTGGAACGGGATGGCTTCGTCATCACCCGGCGTGCAGATCGTGTCGCCGATCTGCAGGTCGCCGATTCCGGAAATGGCCACGATCGAGCCGATTTCGGCGCGCTGCACGTCGACCTTTTTCAGGCCGTCAAATTCATACAGCTTGGTGATTCTTGTCTTCTCGCGCACGGAAGGATCATGGAAATTGACCCTGATGATCTCCTGTCCGACGGCGATGGATCCGTTATCGACTTTGCCGATACCGATCCTTCCGACATATTCATTATAATCAATCGTGGAAATCAGGATCTGCGTGCCGCGCTCCGGATCTCCTTCGGGAGCCGGAATATAGTCGAGAATCGTCTCAAAGAGCGGCTTCAGATCGACCGGCTCGTCCTCCAGATTCCTGACGCAGGTGCCTTCTCTCGCAGACGCATAGAGGAAGGGGCAGTCGAGCTGCTCGTCGGAGGCGTCCAGATCCATCATAAGTTCCAGCGTTTCGTCGACGACCTCCTCGGGCCTCGCTTCCGCGCGGTCGATCTTGTTGATGCAGACGATCACCGGCAGATCGAGATCAAGCGCTTTCTTCAGCACGAATTTCGTCTGGGGCATGGTGCCCTCGAAAGCATCCACCAGCAGAATGACGCCGTTCACCATCTTCAGCACGCGCTCGACCTCGCCGCCGAAATCCGCATGCCCCGGCGTGTCGACGATGTTGATCTTGACGCCCTTATACGTAATCGCCGTATTCTTGGACAGAATCGTGATGCCTCTCTCCCGCTCGATATCGCCGGAATCCATCACGCGCTCCTGTACTTCCTGATTCTCGCGGAAAGCGCCGCTCTGGCGGAGCATTCCGTCCACAAGGGTTGTCTTGCCGTGGTCTACGTGTGCAATAATCGCAATATTCCTGATGTCTTCTCTTCTAATAATACTCATATATCATTCCCTTAAATCCATTCAACGGACACAACGGCTAAATATAACACGAATTTCCTGCACTTGCAAGGATGACCGGGACGAAAGAAAAGGCCGCCGCACATTGATAGTGCGGCAGCCTGTAAAAACCAAACCGCTCAAAGCGGATATCCGGTCCGTTTCGCTGCATGCTTATGCATCATAAATTTCGTCGAGACCCTGCTGCTTCGTGCGGTTCTCTTCGCACCCGCCCGGATAGAAGGCGTAATACTGGCCGCCCGGTTCGAGATCATATCCGTAAGCTTCTGCCAGTTCGCTGACGGTCACCAGCTTGTAGCCCGCTTCCTGCAGAGACGAGATCATCCGGTCCGCGCAGTCAGCCGAGGGTGCAAACAGGTCATGCATCAGAATGATGGAGCCGTCCTGCACCAGCCGCATGGCCCGGTCATAAGTCTGATCCGCGTCCAGATGCTCCCAGTCCAGCGTATCCACGTCCCACTGGATCAGCGGCCGGTTAATGGATTCAATCACATTGGCGCTGATGCCGCCGCCGGTCGGTCTGACCAGTGCCGGAGCCGACCCTGTCACCTTGCTGATCACATCGTCATCATGGCCGAGCTCCTCATCAATCTCATCCGGAGTCAGCTGGTTCAGCCACGGATGTGTATAAGAGTGGTTTCCGATCTCCATCCCGAGATCATATTCCCTCTGCAGCTGTGAGGTGTAATAGTCCGCCTGCATGCCGACCACGAAAAACGTCGCCTTGGCGCCGTACTTTTCAAGAGCGTCGAGTACCTTGTCCGTATTGGCCGACGGACCGTCATCGTAAGTCAGCGCGACCAGCTTCTGCTGTTTGGACGTGTCAAGAATCCCGTACGAGTCAAAGTAAGAATCCTTCACGGTGCCGGTATTGACCCAGCCGGTTGCCATATAGCCGCTGTCCTTAAAATAATAGCGCTGCCCGTCGATGGTTTTCCATCCTCCGGTAAAGGTCGTCATGTCATCATTGAGGTACCACCATCCCGAGTCGCTCACATTCCACCCGGGCGCGCCCTTCATATCATCGGAAGCAGCTTTCACAACAGCCGTATCCGTGTCCAGAATCTCCTCTGTCTGCGTCTCTTCTTTCTGTTCCGGCTCCTGCACCGGCCTTCTTGTCACCTTTGTAAACAGCGGCCTCGTCAAAAGAAAGACAAGGACAAACACCGCGACCGGTATCACCACCATGGCGGCCCGCTGCCTCTGTTTGACTTTCTGGCGCTTTTTGAGCAATTGATTTTTTGTCATAATCCTTAAAACCCCTGGAACAAAGTAAAAAATGCCTTTCCCGGCAATAAACTCCCAAAGTAACTATAACGTTACATTTCAAAATGCACAACCCCCAAAAAGTCTGTGTGCGGGGGGAATCACCCGTCTGTCCGCCTTTCCTCTGCGCCGTGCCGGCATGTTCGCGCATGACTTGCCGCACCGCGCAAAAACAGAGGCTGCGGCACAAAATTGCCGCAGCCCCGAAGAAACCATATTCATTTTCAGCCGCCTGAGAAGCCTCTGTCATGTAAAGCGGCGGATCGCCAGGATCGTCGTGTGATCCGCGGTTCTGTCGTGTGTGATGCCCCACTGCGAACCCTTGGCCTCCACGATCCCGCCGTTGCCGTCATAGATCGCGACATGGTGCGGATAGACAATGACGTCTCCCGCTTTTGCCTCGGACAGACTGCTGACTTCGGACCCTGCGTACGGGAATTCCGAGGACGTCATATAGCCGCCGTCATAAGCACCCGTCTTCTGCAGAATCAGACAGACAAAGTGCGAGCAGTCGCAGCCCTCTGTCAGAGAGTTTCCTCCGTACACATAGGGATTGCCGACATACTGGTCCGCAGTTGATACGACCGACTCTCCGAGGGATGACGAATCTGCATCGCTGCTGCCCTTATCCCGGCCGGCTGCGGCTGTTCCCGCGGAACCGCTGCCCGGGGACTCCTCCTCGTCTTCGGTTTCCTCCTCGTCAAAGTACCAGTCTTCTTCGTCCTCATCCTCGAAGTCAGGGTCTTCATCCCCGTCATACTCCGAATCGCCGTATTCCGAATCATCATACTCCGACTCGTCATTTTCCGGCTCGTCATCCTCATCATCGCCGGAAGCGGCATAGAGGTCTTCGTCGTCAAGATTCAGGGCGTCGAAATCCACTTCGTCGTACTCGTCATTATCGGCATCCCAGTCCTCGTAGAAGTCATCGTCGGGCCCGCCGCCCATTTCTTCCTCGAGAGCGGCTTCTATCTCCCAGAAGGTATCCTCCTGATCTCCGGAATCTCCGTCGTCGGATTCCTCTTCATAGGATTCCTCCTCAGAACCATCTGATTCTTCATCATAAGACTCTTCGCCCGATTCGTCGTAGGACTCTTCATCGTAAGATTCTTCGTCGTAGGATTCTTCGTCATACGATTCTTCATCATATGACTCCTCGTCATAAGACTCTTCATCGTAGGATTCCTCGTCGTAGGACTCCTCATCGTAAGATTCTTCATCGTAGGATTCCTCGTCGTAAGACTCCTCATCGTAAGATTCTTCGTCGTAGGATTCCTCATCATACGATTCTTCGTCATACGATTCCTCATCGTAAGACTCTTCGTCGTAGGATTCCTCATCGTAGGATTCTTCGTCGTAGGATTCCTCATCATACGATTCCTCGTCGTAGGATTCCTCGTCGTAAGACTCCTCGTCGATATAGCCTTCTTCATCATCGTACGATTCTTCTTCATCGTAAGATGTTTCTTCGTCGTAGGACGCTTCTTCGTCGTAGGACGCTTCTTCGTCGTAGGACGCTTCTTCGTCGTAGGACGCTTCTTCGTCGTAGG
>CACXFM010000078.1 GCA_902766955.1 uncultured Lachnospiraceae bacterium
AGGGCAGAAGAACTTGGCAACACCTTTGAGCTATACAGCGTAGAGGACAGGAAAAACACACATTCCTGGTACACGGCGGGATTGTTCCTGGAAACAAGACAAGAGAACAAGACTCTGGATAAGTTCTTTACATGGATCGAAGAAAGGTGAGTAACGATGCAGGGCGAGGCTGCTTTTGTCAGAAGCTATCGGAAATACAATATCAGAGAGAGCTGGAAGATCATGGTATACTCGATATCGTAAGATATGGCATTGCCTTCTCCGGAAAGAATGTCGAGGTCAGGACAGCAGGTGCACAAGGATTATGATGACGGCATGGAGCAGTTTGATGTGAAATTCTATGTCGGCATGACGGAATACTCGTACGATATCGATGCCAATACAGGCCGGATCGTCGATTATGATATCTGTAAAGAGCAGGATCGAGGGATTGAAAACCTGAGATCCTGCTCTTTGATTGCAGAAAGCCATTAACTGCGGCTTCCGGACACGAAAAAGCCCGTGGCAGACCAATGCACCAGGCACTGATAGAACATGCAAACGCCCCAGCAAAACCGGGGCGCCAATGCTGTAAATAGAAGTTTAAAACCAATGACCGTTAATTAATATCCGATCAGGGAACCAGCGATCCATGCTTCATCAGATCCGCTCGGAAGAACGATCTTGTACCAGTTGTAGCCGTCAGCATAGCAGGTCTCGCCTGTCGTGTAGACTGTCTCGCCGTTGTAAACTCTTCCGCAGACTGTAGTGTCAAGTCCCGGATACTCGCGGACGTTTGCATAATCTCTGGAGTCATTATGAACGGTTCTTGCTGCTCCGCCGTTTACGTTCTCAAGTGCTTCATCATTGATCTTGTTGATATCTGTCATGGATGTAATCTCCTTTTAAACTATATCTGATGTTGTTTGTTTTTTTGTTTGTGAGGGCTTTTCTCTGCCGCTCTGTATTAACATACGGGGCGGCGAAAAAGATCCACGGGGAATTTTTTCTGCCGGGGCGGGGCGGTCATGGGGTTGCTCATGGTCAGAATCGACGGCGGAAGGTGACAGAAGCGCCGGAATCACCAGAACCTGAAAAAGCGAGTGGAATCCACCAATTATCTGCTCGAAGTGATAGAATGGACTTACCTGAAACAAATAAACAGGATTAATGACTTTTTAAATGTGGCACGCCAAATGCAGATGATTTATGCGAACTGATCAATCCAGTGAGTTTAGGAAGGAGCAGCATCATGAAACAGGGCAATACTGTTATCCGTACAATACAAGGTGATATTACAAAGATTGACTCTGTGACGGCAATCGTGAACGCCGCAAACAGGTCGCTTCTTGGCGGTGGCGGAGTAGACGGTGCCATTCACCGCGCTGCGGGAAAAGAACTGTTGGCGGAATGCCGGACATTGCATGGATGTGAAACCGGTGAAGCTAAGATAACAGGGGCATATAAACTGCCCTGTCAGTATGTGATTCATACGGTCGGTCCGATCTGGAATGGCGGCGGGCATCATGAAGCAGAGCTGCTGGCCAACTGTTATAAGAACAGTCTGAAGCTGGCGATGAATCACGGGATCCGCAGTATTGCCTTCCCATCTATATCGACCGGAGTCTATTCTTATCCTTTGAAGCAGGCTGCTGGCGTCGCCGTCCGTGCTGTCAGTGAGTTTGTGGCTGCAAATCCCGGCGCATTTGACGATATCGTCTGGGTGCTGTTTGATGCCGGAACAAAAGCTGCTTATGACCGGGTATTGGAAGACTTCTGAAGTCTGCTTAGCTGATGGCAATGTCATAGAACATCGGAGGGGCGTAAAATGGTTGAACTTTCAAAAAAAGACTGGAAATTATTTCAAGAGCGCATAGGAGACTGGCAGGAAGCCCACATGGAAAAGCTGAATAAAGAATATGTGGAGCTTCTGTCCGGAGATGAGCCGGCATCAAAAAAGTTCTGGGCACTTGAAGAACGAATTCGGTCGGATAAGAATACTCCTGGTGTAAGGCTGAACCTCAGGAAGTCAGAAGCATACTGGGATCTTGTGGACCTGATGCGCAGGAAGGTTATTTCTGAAGAAGATCTTGATGGCTTCAGTGAGAAGTTAAAGGAGCATATTTTGATTCGCGCGGAATATCGGTTTCCGGAGGATGATTAAAAGCAGATCTGTAAGAAAAGCAACAATCAGCCGTGCGGGTTGAAGAACAGTGAATGCCAGATATGAAATAAAGGAACTGTCATGAGAATAATCATCTCCCCCGCCAAACAGATGCGGGTAGATACGGATACATTTACCTGTACGGAACTCCCGGTCTTCACGGACCGCGCAGAGATTTTGAAGGATTGGATCCGGAGTCTCTCCTACGAGGAACAGAAAACGCTTTGGGCCTGCAATGACAAGATCGCCCGGCAGAACGCCGAGCGGTTCGCACATATGGATCTTTCAAAGAATCTGACACCTGCCCTGCTGGCCTATGACGGCATTCAGTATACTTACATGGCGCCGGCGGTATTTGAGGATGGCCAGTTTGAATACGTGCAGGAGCATCTGCGGATCCTGTCCGGATTCTACGGTGTGGTAAAACCTCTGGACGGCGTGGTTCCGTACCGCCTTGAAATGCAGGCGAAAGCAGCGATCGGCGGCTATAAGAACCTGTATGATTTCTGGGGTGACAGCCTGTATCAGGAAGTGATGGATGGGGGACATATCCTCATCAATCTGGCTTCAAAGGAATACTCGAAATGCATTGAGAAGTATCTCAGGCCGGAAGACCGCTACATTACCTGCATCTTTGGTGAACTTGAAGGCGGGCGCGTTGTCCAGAAAGGCGTTTATGCCAAGATGGCAAGAGGTGAAATGGTCCGTTTCATGGCCAGTATTCATGCAGAAGAGCCGGAACAAATCAAGCCCTTTGACTGGAGCGGATATCATTTTGACGAAGATCGGTCTTCTGCTGACAAATATGTTTTTATCCGGACGGAAATTCCGGGGAAGCCATCCTGGAGGTGACTACAAATGAGCGAAGCGTTTATGAAAATCGACCTGCACGGCTTGCGGCAGGAGGAAGCGATAAAGGTGATTGATAAGGCTATCGCATCCGCTGGGCCGACGACTTACCAGCTGCAGCTGATCCACGGATACAATCGGGGAACCAGCCTCCGGTCCATGATCTATGACTGGTACAGATACGAGCCCAAGGTAAAGCGGATCATTCCCGGCGATAATCCCGGGATCACCGTGCTGGTATTAAAGGAATTGTATTAAAGGGAGACGGAGAATGATCAAACCGATAGTAAAAGATATATTCTTCCTCGGGCAGAAATCCGAGACGGCCACGAAGGAGGACCTGTCCGTCGGACAAAATCTCATGGATACCCTGCGTGCTAACCAGGACCACTGCGTCGGCATGGCGGCAAACATGATCGGCGTAAGGAAAAAGATCATTATTGTGAACATGGGCATCATGAATGTCGTGATGTATAACCCGGTTATCGTGAAGAAAGACACACCGTATGAGACGGAGGAAGGCTGTCTGTCCCTGACCGGCGTCAGGAAGACAACGAGGTATCAGAATATCGAGGTCGAATACTATGACAGCAGCTGGAAGAAACACCGGCAGAACTATTCCGGATGGACGGCGCAGATCATCCAGCATGAATGTGACCACCTTGCGGGGATCATTATATGAGGAAGCTGTAAATGAGAAAAGCAATTGTTATCATCGCGGCAGCGGTTCTCCTTCTACTCACGGCCTGTTCTTCCGGAGGTCGGGTCATGGACGGAGAAGATATGGTCCGCAGCTATAAGCAGATCTCACAGGATGAAGCAAAGAAAATGATGGAGCAGGACGACGGGCATGTCATTGTCGACGTCCGGAGGCCGGATGAATTCGCGGCCGGGCACATTCCGGGGGCCATCTGCATCCCGAATGAAAGTATCGGATCTGAGCAGCCGGAAGAACTTCCGGATCCGGATCAGGTCATCCTGGTGTACTGCCGCAGCGGAAACCGCAGCAAACAGGCGGCACAGAAGCTTTTTGACATGGGTTATACCAGCGTCTATGAGTTCGGCGGGATCATCGACTGGACAGGTGAAGTCGTGACGGAAACGCCAGGTGCAGACACTTCGCCGGAGAGTGAGCCGGAAACGTCAGACGCAGATGCTTCATCGGAGAGTGAGCCGGAAACACAGATGACAGACAAGGAGGAGTCAGACATGAAGCTGAAGATCGGAGACACAGAAGTTCCGGTGGTCTGGGAAGAAAATGATTCTGTAAATGCTCTGAAGATACTGGCGGAAAAAGAGCCGTTGGCCATTCAAATGTCCATGTACGGCGGTTTCGAGCAGGTCGGTCCAATCGGCCGGGACATCGTGAGCGATGACGCGCAGACCACGACAAAGGCCGGCGATATTGTTCTGTATTCCGGAGACCAGATTGTTGTCTTTTACGGCTCCAATTCATGGGCTTATACCAGGCTGGGCCATGCGGACCTGTCTCAGAAAGAGTTGGAGGATCTGCTCGGAAACGGAGATGTCATACTGACGCTTCAGATGGAGGACTGATCTAAAAAATTAAGGAAGTAAGAACATTGTTGGAGATAAAGGGAAAGATCAATACTGCGATATGTTATGCAAGCGTAATCGAGGAAGAGGCAATCGAGCAGATCCGCCGAATGTGTGATTATGAATTCACTGAGGGCAGCCGGATCCGCATTATGCCCGATGTCCATGCCGGAAAGGGCTGCACGATTGGAACGACCATGACCGTTGTGGATAAGG
>CACXFM010000079.1 GCA_902766955.1 uncultured Lachnospiraceae bacterium
CTTGAAGGCACCTGGCTACTATGCCATAATTATAGGGTATTACAGGGACGAATAGTTACTAACTGAATGACATTGGAACCGTCCCCAGTACTCCGTGGATTCCCCCTCCCCCTGCCGTATATCATTTTGAAGTCGGAAATCAGTCAACAAGAATCTTCCTGATTTTGGAGTTTCGATAATAGATTTGATATAACGGAGGTAATCATTATGATGAATTTCAGAAAAGCAGCTGCTTTATCAATGGCGATTATGCTTGGTGCCGCGGGTGCCGTATCAGTCAGCGCAGCGAATCCCGAATCTGCTGCAGAGGCTGTGAGCACAGCGGAAGCGCCGGCGGAAGAGGGGTTTGTCGTTATTACAAACCAGTATTTTGGTGTTACGGTTCCGGTCTCGCTCTGCGATCTCATGGATATCGTGAGCACAAATAACGGAATCAAGTTCTACCAGAAATCTGCACGCGAGACCTGCGGCGGGTTTATCGGCGAGATCATGGTGTTTGAGAATCTGAAGGAATACAAGGACATCCCGCACTACGAGAGAGGCGGCGAGATCCGCTATCCGGACGGAAGCAAGCTGGATGTCGTGCTCGAGTACCCGTCGGATGTGCAGGCGGATATCAGCAGCGAGGAGTCCATGCAGGAGTACAGCGACCTTGTGACCGAATTCGGTAAGATCGCATCGGGGCTGACTCCGCTGAAGGAAGGGACTTTCGTCCCCCAGTCAGAGGTTGATACATCGGCCGTTTACCAGGGTGTGATCACAAAGATTGTGAATGACCTCAGGGAGCGCAAGGACAAGGATGCCCTGATCGCGGACGGTTTCTCCGACATCTACACCTACATTTACAATCTCGAGGACAAGGATCCGCTGAATGAAATCGGCTATGCATTTGTGGATGTCAACCATGACGGCTATGCGGAGCTTCTGATCGGATCGGTCGGAGATCCCACGATCTACGATATGTTCACAAACGTGGACGGCGAGGCGAAGCAGGTGCTCACGAGCGGAGAACGCAATACATACGTTCTGTCCGACAATGGCGGCGTGGATAAGCTGATCCGCAATGACGGATCCGACAGTGCCTTCCGTTCGTTCACGAACTTCCTGGCACTTCCTTCCGACTCCAACGAGCTGGGATTCCAGACGGGATTCATCTATGACGCGGAGAAGGACAAGGACCAGCCGTTCTTTATCACCTACGATAAGGATGCCGCGGATGCGGAAGGCGTGGATGAAAAGGAATTCACGGAGCGCATGAACGACTTCGGAACAGTTTTTGACCCGGGATTCAGACCGCTTTCTGAACTTTTATAAAATCAGGTCGCGTATAAGTAGATTACGGATTGTTCCGCGCTGCGCGCTCCCACAATCCTGACCCACATTCGCAATCCGCGGGGCCCCTGCCCCACTACTTACTCATGTGGGGCGCGCCATAAGGTCATGTCCCCACTTACGTGCAAGCACGACGTGTGGCCAGACTTTTGGCGCTGTAATCATTTTGAATAATTGCTAAAAATATGCGGATGCCTGCTTTCCTTTTTGTGGAGGGCAGGCATTAACACTGTCTTGAACGGATTTTCCCTGAATGATATAATTTGAAGGTATCATACAGGGTTTTGCACGGAGGGAACTATGTCAGGGTCTGAGAGTCAGGAGAGAGTATTGCCCGTAGCGCCGCTGAAAATCGCTTATCTTGAAGGCAGCCGTCCGATCGCCAGACAGATTAATGCATCACTGGTGAAGATGCGCAAAAGCATCGGCGACCATGACAAGGAAGCACTGAAAATACAGGGATACATTGCACCGAATTATCTGCTCGAGACAAAGCTGTCCCGCTACGGGACGGGTGAAGGCAAGGCCGTTCTCAACGAGTCGGTCCGCGGGGCGGATCTGTATATTATCGCTGACGTGATGAACTACAGTGTGACCTATAAGGTGTGCGGCCGCGTCAACCACATGTCGCCGGATAATCATTTCCAGGATCTGAAGAGGATTATTTCCGCAGCCAACGGCAAGGCGCGCAGGGTGACGGTCGTGATGCCGTTCCTTTATGAGAGCCGGCAGCACAAGAGATCGGGGCGCGAGTCGCTGGATGCGGCCATGGCGCTGCGCGAACTCAGAAACTATGACGTGGATGAGATCATTACGTTTGATGCCCACGACCCGCGCGTGAGAAATGTGATCCCGCTGAAAGGGTTTGACAATTTTATGCCGACCTACCAGTTCCTGAGGGCGCTTCTCAAGGCGGCACCGGACCTCCGGTTTGACAATAAGCACTTTATGGTGATCAGCCCGGACGAGGGTGCCATGAACCGGGCTGTGTATTTCTCGAATATTCTGGGCGCCGATATCGGTATGTTTTATAAGCGGCGTGATTATTCGAGGATCGTAAACGGCAAGAACCCGATTGTGGCCCACGAGTTCCTGGGCGATTCCGTGGAGGGCAAGGACTGCGTCATTATCGACGATATGATTTCGTCGGGCGGTTCCATGCTGGATGTCTGCCGCCAGATCAAGGAGCGGGGAGCGAAACGGATCTTTATCTGCACGACCTTCGGCCTTTTCACGGAGGGCTTTGCGAAATTTGACGAGTACTATGAGGCCGGGTATTTTACCAAGCTGATTACGACAAATCTGTGTTACCGCTCGCCGGAACTGCTCAAAAAGCCTTATTATGAAACGGCCAATATGTATAAATATCTCGCAAGCATCATCAACACGCTGAATCATGACCAGTCTGCGGACAAGGTCAGGAGCACGACCAACAAGATCACAAAGATGCTGGAGAAGCTTCGGGACAAACATACCGTGACGGACCTGAAAGCAGAAGAGCTGGAGGAAGAGTAAATGAGAGGCTGTACATTACCGGGGGTGATGTACAGTTTTCACAATTTTCCCTCTGACCGCATGGTTAACCGTCTGTCTGCACTAATTATAAAGGGGGATTTAAAGGGGGCTGACCCCGCTTGAGATGACGAAAGGACATAAAATCCGCTCCGTCGAGGAGGGCAGCATCGCCTGGAAAGAGGGCGTGGAAAGCGGGATGTATCTCGTCTCGGTGAACGGCACGGCTCCGGAGGACGTGTTTGACTACCGTTTCCTCATGAACGACGACCATGTGGAGATTCTGATCCGCGAGGAGAACGGGGATGAGACGCTCCTTGAGATCGACAAGGAGCCCTTTGAGGATTTCGGAGTTGAGTTTGAGAGCTCCCTGATGGATGATTACCGCTCCTGCTGCAACAGGTGTATTTTCTGCTTTATCGATCAGATGCCGCCGGGGATGCGGGAGACGCTGTATTTTAAAGACGACGACACGAGACTGTCCTTTCTGCAGGGCAATTACGTGACGCTGACCAATCTGTCCGACCGGGATATCGGACGGATCATCCGCTACCGGATGGAACCGATCAATATTTCCGTGCAGACGACCAACCCGGAGCTGCGCGTGAAGATGCTGCGGAACCGGTTTGCCGGCAGGGCGCTGGAAAAAATGCGGACTCTAAAGGAAGCCGGGATCGCGATGAACGGGCAGATCGTCCTGTGCAAAGGCTGGAATGACGGAGAGGAGCTGGACCGCACGATCCGGGATCTCACGGAGTATCTGCCGGAGATGCAGAGCGTGTCGGTCGTGCCGGTGGGCCTGAGCCGCTTCCGGGACGGGCTCGAACAGCTCGCTCCTTTTACAAAGGAGGACGCCTGCCGCGTCATCGACCAGATTGAGGCGTGGCAGCAGAAAATATGGCACATGCTGGAGAAATCCTATGTGCCCGATGCGGAGGAAGAGGAGCCGGATCTGATGCGGGGAGCGCCCCGTCATTTTATTCACGCTTCTGACGAGTGGTATATCCTGGCCGGACGGGAACTGCCGGAGGAGAGCCGGTATGACGGCTTCCTACAGTATGAGAACGGAGTGGGAATGCTCCGGCTGATGCAGATCGAGACCGATGCCGCGATCTCCGCCTTCCGGGAGGAAGGGATCGGAGAGGGAGAGCGGCGCGTGAGCTCCGTCTGCGGAATGCTCGCGGCTCCGTATGTGAGACGGGTCATGGAACGGGTGGAGCATGCATTTCCGGGACATCATGTGCATGTCTGTCCCGTGCGGAATGATTTCTTCGGGGAATCCATCACCGTGACGGGCCTCATCACCGGCGGGGACCTGATCCGGCAGCTCCTTTTGAGGCGGCAGAACGGAGAAGATCTCGGGACGGAACTGCTGGTGCCGGTCAATATGCTGAGATCCGGAGAAACGGTATTTCTTGACGACGTGACCGTGGAGGATGTGGAACGCGCGCTCGGGATCCCCGTGAGAATCGTGTGGGACAGCGGTGAGGACACCGTGAGGGCGGCGCTTGGCATGCCTCCCCGCAAAAAAGAAGACAGACAGCTTTACGAAGAGGCTGATTGAATAACGGAACCGTAAAGAGAGGAAGCAAACAGTATGAGCAGACCGATTGCGGCAATCGTAGGCAGGCCGAATGTGGGAAAGTCCACGCTTTTCAACGCCCTGGCCGGCAAGAATATTTCTATTATAAAGGACACGCCGGGTGTTACGAGAGACCGGATCTATGCGGATGTCGACTGGGCCGGCTACCATTTTACCATGGTGGATACCGGCGGAATCGAGCCGGAATCCGGGGACATTATCTTAAGACAGATGCGGGAGCAGGCGCAGATCGCGATTGAGACCGCGGATGTAATTATTTTCATGGTCGACCTTCGGACCGGTCTCACCGACTCCGACGGGAAGGTGGCCGATATGCTGCGGAAATCGGGAAAGCCGGTTGTCCTGTGTGTAAACGCCGTCGACAATTACAGAACGCAGGAGCCGTATATTTATGAGTTTTATGCCCTGGGGATCGGCGATCCGATCCCGATCTCGGCCGCAAACCGGCAGGGGATCGGCGACCTGCTTGATCAGGTGACCAGATATTTCGATGCGGTGGCTGACGACGAAGAGGAATCCGGGATTCCCAGGATCGCCGTGGTCGGGAAGCCGAATGTGGGAAAATCCAGTATTATCAACAAGCTGATCGGTGAGAGCCGCGTGATCGTGTCGGATATCGCGGGCACGACCAGGGACGCCATTGACACGCCGCTCAAGTGGCAGGGCAGGGATTATGTCCTGATCGATACGGCGGGGCTCAGGAGGAAGAGCAAGGTCAAGGAAGAACTGGAGCGCTATACGGTGATCCGGACCGTGGCGGCTGTCGAGCGGGCGGACGTCGTGGTTGTCGTGATCGACGCGGTCGAGGGAATCTCGGAGCAGGATGCCAAGATCGCGGGAATTGCCCACGAGCGCGGCAAGGGCATTGTGATCGCCGTCAATAAGTGGGATTCCTTCCCGGACAAACATACCATGAGCACGGTGGAATACGAGAAGGAAGTGAGAAGGATCCTGTCGTATCTCTCTTATGCCGAGATCGTGTTTATCTCCGCCATGACGGGACAGCGCCTGAACAAGCTGTTCAGCACCATTGATATGGTTCTTGAGAACCAGAACAGAAGGATTCCGACCGGCGTCCTCAATGAGATCCTGACGGAAGCCGTCGCCATGCAGGCGCCGCCGACAGACAAGGGCAGAAGGCTCCGTCTCTTCTATATGACCCAGGTCGCGGTGGGACCGCCGACGTTTGTGATTTTTGTCAACGACAAAGAACTGATGCATTTTTCCTACGAGCGCTATATTGAAAACCAGATCCGTCAGTCCTTTGCATTTAAGGGAACTTCACTGAAGTTTATTATCAGGGAGCGGTCTGAGAAGGACCGCACGACAATTAATTCCTGACAGACAGGAAAGAGGTGAGTAAAAATGGGCATGCGTATCATATCGCTTCTGATCGGATACGGCTGCGGACTGTTTCAGACATCCTATATTTACGGACGGATGAAGGGGATCGATATCAGAGAGAAGGGCTCGGGAAATGCCGGCACGACCAACGCGCTCCGGACGCTCGGGAAGAAAGCAGGCATCATCGTGATGGTCGGGGATATCCTGAAATGCATCCTGGCGGCCGTGATCGTCTGGCTTCTGTTCGGCAGAAATCATCCGGAACTGGATTATCTGCTCCGCACCTGGGCGGGTTTCGGCTGCATTATGGGTCATAATTATCCCTTTTATATGGGCTTTCGCGGCGGAAAGGGCGTGGCCTGTACGGCGGGATTCATTAATACGATTTCCTGGCAGATGACGATCATCGGAAATATTCTGTTTTTCTCCAATCTGTTCATCACCCATTATGTATCTCTGGGGAGTCTGATGGTCGGGGTCATGCTTCTCATCGGAACGATTATCATGGGCCAGCTCGGCATGTTCCATTTAAGCGGACCCGCACAGCTTGAGATGTACGTGGTCGTCGCCGTGATCACGCTGCAGATTTTCATCCGTCACAGGGAGAATATTAAGAGACTTTTAAACGGCACTGAGAGGAAGACTTATCTTTCCGGAAAGGGGAAACGGTCATGAAGAAGCTATCGGTGATAGGCTGCGGGGCATGGGGAATGGCACTTGCCGTACATCTGGCGGGGCTGGGACACGGGGTTACCGTGTGGGCCCATTCTGAAGAAGCGGCTGCGGAACTGAAAAAACAGCGGTCCATGCCGGCCGCGTTTCCGGGCGTGGAGTTTCCGGAATATATCCGCTATACCAATAGTTACGAAACTGCCGTCACGGGGATGGATCTGATTGTGTTCGCGGTGGCGTCTCCCTTTACTAGAAAAACGGCTGAAGCAGTCAGGCCGTTTCTCGCCGACGGACAGAGAATCGTGATCGTGACCAAGGGAATCGAAGAGGAGACCCTGATGACGCAGACGGAGATCTTAAGAGAGGTTCTCCCGGAGTGCAGAATCGCGGCTCTCTCGGGACCGACGCACGCCGAAGAAGTGATCCGCAGGATGCCGACGGCGATCGTGGCCGCCTCAAAGGACACGGAGCTGGCGGAATATGTCCAGGATATCTTCATGGCCCCGTATTTCAGAGTTTATACCAGCGACGACGAACTGGGCGTTGAACTCGGCGGATCGCTCAAGAACGTGATTGCCCTTGCCTCCGGCATGATCGACGGGATGGGAGATGCCTTCGGAGATAATATGAAGGCTGCCATGATGACCAGGGGAATCCACGAAATGAGAGGACTGGCTACTAAGATGGGCGCGAAGGAAGAGACGCTCTCGGGCCTGTCGGGAATCGGGGATCTGATTGTCACATGCATGTCGATGCATTCCAGAAATCACAGGGCCGGCATTCTGATCGGACAGGGGAAATCCTGCGACGAGGCTATGAAGGAAGTGGGCCAGGTGGTGGAAGGTTACTATTCTGCCAGATCCGCTCTGGGGCTGGCCAGGAAGTACGGAGCATCGCTGCCGATTACGGAGGAAGTCAACCGGATTCTTTTTGAGGGCAAGAGCCCGCGGGACGCGGTCGTCGATCTGATGCTGCGGGAGAAAAAGCCCGAAATGCAGTTCATTTGAGAAGTTTATAAGATGATAAACGGCCGGGAGCATCTGAAGCTCCCGGCCGTTCTTTGTTATTTCAGAAGATCCTCCGGTATGTTGGCTGCGCGGTAGTTTTCGTTCAGGCCGTCGATGGCGGCCATTTCCATCTCGTCCAGTTCGAAATCGAAGATCTGGCTGTTCTCCAGAAGCCGGTCGACGTGGATTGATTTGGGGATGACGCAGAGCCCTTTTTGCAGAATCCAGCGGAGACCCACCTGCGCGGTGCTGCGGTTGTACTTCTCGGCGATTCTCTGCAGGATCGGGCTGTCCAGATATGCGCCTCTGGCCAGCGGGGCGTACGCCTGTACCGCGATTCCGTTCTGCTGGCAGAACCGCCGGATGCTGTCCTGGTTGAAAAGCGGGTGATATTCGATCTGGTTGACGGCGGGTACAACCTCGCAGTGCTCCATCAGGTCCGACAGTTCGTATTCGTTGAAGTTGGAGACGCCGATGGCCCTCGCCATGCCCGAGTGGTAGATTTCCTCCATGACCTTCCAGGTGTCGAGGTAGCAGCCCGGGACAGGCCAGTGAATCAGGTAGAGGTCAACATAATCGAGACCAAGCCGCTCGAGTGAACGGCGGAAGGCGCCTTCCACATTGCCGATCCGCTGGGCGTTATTCCAGATTTTGGTCGTGACAAAGACTTCTTCTCTCGGCAGGCCGCATTTTGCGATGCCGCGTCCGACTGCTTCTTCATTCTTATAGGAAGAAGCGGTATCAAACAGATGATATCCGAGGGTGGCTGCCGTTGAAATGGCATTCTCGGCGTCCGCATCGGCCGCTTTGTATAGTCCAAGTCCCAGTATCGGCATGCTGATACCGTTGTTTAACGTGATAGCCGTATTCATAAAACCCCCTTGTCTGCCCTCATAGATTTTGATAGTATATCAAAGAAACATGAACATATATTTACTTTAATATTACATGTGTATTAAATGACGGGGGCGCCTGCGGGATGACTGAGTATAATAAAAAAACGGATGCGGAGATGCTGAACCTCATTTCGTATGCGGAGGAACTGCTGACTGTGCTGAGAGAACTGTATGATACTGAGGAAGAAATCAGTTCTCTGACCGGCGACCGGAAAAAACAGGAAGACGACGGGGAGGGCCTGACTCCCGGAGAGCAGAAAGAACTGGCTTATGCAGCGGCGGCGGAAGAGCGGCTGAGGCTTGCGGACAAGGCACTGGAAGGACTGAAGATGCTGGACCGGGCCGTGTCGGGAAATGCATGCACGGATCCCGCCTGCGGAACCTGTGCCCTTCAGTATCTGACCGTTGTAAAAGGAGCCGCCCTCTGCGTATATCGCTCCACGGACGGGATGCACAACCGCAGTACGGCCAGGAACATGAATTCACGGGCAAAGAAAGATGCGGACCAGGCAGATAAAACGGCTGCCGGTATTTACGACAGGGTACTTCGCGGGATCACGGGGCTGTAATTGACTGATAAATTTTGTCTTGCAAAGTGATCACATAAATGTTAAATTACTGTTAAGAAGTTTATGAAACGGATAAACATGAGAGGAAAACAGTAATCATAGAGCGTTTTATCGCTGTTGAGGATGGTTTTATGAAAAAGTTTGTAACATCTTTGTTAATAATGATGTGCCTGATGCTTCCGGCTTCCGTATCTGCAGCGGACAGAGTTTCCAAAATAGCTACCGGCAGCGGACCCAGCAGCGGCTATTATTATCTGATCCCCATGTGCGGGACCAACAGATGTTTGACGATGAAGGACGGCTACACGAATGAAGGCGGCAGAGTGGTGATCAACCTCAAGCAGAATGCCGATCACAAGATCTGGAAGATCGCCCCGTCCACAGGCGGAACCTATACCATCATGAATAAGAAATCCGGTATGGTTCTCGGTGCCAAAAACAATACGACAGCGATCGGAGGAACGATCAGGCAGAGAAAGTTCTACGGGCTGAATGCCCAGAGATGGTATATCATCAAGAGAGGCTCTTACTATACGATCCAGTCATCGATTTCCAAGCGAGTGGTGGGCGTCCATGATAATACAAACGCCGCCGGCCAGCTGGTTAATCTGCAGAAAGCTTCCTCGAGAACGGGACAGAGATGGATGCTGGTGAAGGCTTCCAACGCTTCCTCCACCTCGACGGCAAAAACACTGAAATATAAGACAACCAAAAAGACAGGCATGTCAGCCGATGACTATGCAGTTCTCAATAACATTCTCGGTGCCGTGGAGACGGGCGGACAGGTTTACGGCGTGAGAGATTACGGCGATTATACCGCTCCGTATACAAACAGCAGCATCGAGTACACCTGCACCCTGGGATGGGGCGCATTTTACGGGGAAGAAGCCCAGCTCCTTGTGAAGACGATTAAAGCCAGGGCTCCCAAGACCTTTGCGAAGATTGATGCAAAGGGCCTGATCGCCAAGAAACTGAAGGTGAACTGGGTCAGCACGAGATGGAAACCCAATGCCACCGAAATCAAACTTCTGAAGCGTCTGATCACAACGACGACCGGCAAAAAGGTACAGGATGAGCTGATGACCAAGCTCATGAAGTACTATGTATCAAAATGCCAGGGCGCCTACACCAAGAATACATTCGCACTGATCATGTACTGCGAGATCGCTCATCTGGGCGGCACGGGTGCTGCAAACCGTATTTTCGGAAAGTGCAATGGAAATTACACGCTGGATTCGATCGTGGCTGCACTTAAGACGGAATATAATACGTCGAATGCCGTGGGAAGCCACAAGTACTGGTCCAGACATATGAAGTGCGTTGAGTTTATCCAGAAATACGCGGCATAAGGAGTCTTAGTTTTCAAGATGGACAGTTCCGGTATGGCTGCTGTTTTTACGGCGGCGGCGGTCGTATTGCTGTTTGCCTTCATGGTTGTCAAAGGGAACCGTGACCGAAGCAGCGAAATCAGAAAGAAGATCTTAAGCAGCTGGGGAAGCAGACTTCCCCGGCTGTCTTTTGCTGAACGGATTTCTCATATCAGGTGTTTTTCGGATTCACTGGATCAGAAGTGCCCTGAGGGCCGTTTTGCACCTGTCGATGAGATTACGGCCCGGGACACAGACCTGGACGAAGTGTTCGGCCTGTTTACGGGAGTCCTCTCTTCGCCGGGGGAAGAGGTGCTTTATGCCTGGCTCCGGCATCCCCTGACGGATGCGGCGGAGATCCGGCACCGCACGGAGCTGGAGGATTTCTTCGCCGCGGATGAGGAGAGAAGGGTGAGGCTCGGCGCGATCTTTGCCGGGTGCGGCCATATCAGAAACAGATCGTTCTATGAAGCCATTTCTTCTCTCGATGAAGCGAAGCCGATCGGACGGGGAAAATATGCCGCACTGGCAGCTGCATCCGTCCTGACGATTCTCACACTTTTTGTCAATCCGGTCATCTTTGTCGTTCTTCTGATCCCGGTTCTGTTTCTGAATTTCAGGACCCACCTGCAGATGAAGAGGGAGATCGGAGACAGGCTGGCGGGACTCGCGGCGCTCCTCAGGCTTGTGAAGGCATCGGAGGCCGCGGCGGATACGAAAGATCCGGAGACCGCCGCGGAGAGAGCGGTCCTGAAGAAGTGTGCGGACTGTTTTTCTTCATTGAGAAGGGGTTCTTTCTGGGTCCTCTCGGGAGGATCCGTGGGCAGCGGGCTCGGAGATGCGGTTCTGGAATATGTGAAGATGCTGTTCCATCCGGATCTGATCTGCTATGATCAGATGCTGAAGGCATACCGCGAACATGCGGATGAGGTCAGGACAATGCTTGAGACCTTCGGTTCGCTGGACGCGGCCATGGCATGTGCGTCCTTCAAGGCGTCGGATGAGGCCTTGTCGCGTCCCGTTTTTACGGAGGGCGGCCGTGCTTCTTACGCCGTAAAGGGGCTCTGGCATCCGCTTCTGGCCAATCCGGTTCCGAATGATATCCGGGCGGAGAGAGGCGTGCTTCTCACGGGTTCAAACGCATCGGGCAAGTCGACCTTCCTGAAGAGCGCGGCGATCGCCGCCATTCTGGCACAGAGCGTCGGGATCGTTCCCGCGCAGTCTTATGAGGCGCCGTGCTTTGCGGTATTTACGTCGATGGCATTGAGCGACAATTTGTCCGGCGGCGAGAGCTATTTCGTTGTCGAGATCCGGTCCCTGAAGCGCATCTGGGACGCCGCGCGGCGGGAGTCCCCGCCTGTTCTGGCCATGGTGGACGAGGTGCTGCGCGGAACCAATACCATCGAGAGGATCGCGGCTTCGGCACAGATTCTCAAAGAACTGGACCGGGACAATGTCCTTCTGTTCGCGGCGACGCATGATATTGAACTCTCGTATCTGCTGGAGGAGCATTACGAGAACATGCATTTTGAAGAGACGGTCCGCGGAGGAGACGTGCAGTTCGACTATCTCCTGCGCCGGGGCAGGGCATCTTCGGGTAATGCACTTCAGCTGATCAGGCAGGCGGGCTTTGACGGGAAGACCGTGGATGATGCAGAGCAGCTGGCAAGACGATTTGAAGAGACAGGAGAATGGCGGATTTGATGAAAGTGGAGATATACACGGACGGGGCGGCCAGAGGCAATCCGGACGGCCCCGGAGGCTACGGCGCCGTGCTGCAGTATACGGACCCGTCGGGCAAATTGCACGAGAGGGAGCTGTCGGAGGGATTTCCGAAGACGACCAACAACCGGATGGAGCTGATGGCCGCGATCGCGGCCCTTGAGGCCTTGAAGAAACCCTGCGAGGTGCAGCTGCATTCGGACTCCAGGTACCTTGTGGATGCCTTTAACGAGGGATGGATTGACAACTGGCAGAAAAGGGACTGGAAGAAGGCGGACAGAAAGCCGGTGCTGAATGTGGATCTGTGGAAGCGGCTTCTTGAGGCTGCCGCGCCCCACAGCATACGCTGGATCTGGGTAAAAGGGCACGACGGGAATGAACTCAACGAGAGATGCGACAGGCTGGCGACGTCCGCGGCGGACCGAGCGGGGGAGCGTTCCGCATCTTGTGCACAGTAAGAAGTTGTGCTACACTTAGAAAACGTTGGTAAAAAAGGCTTTTTTATGTGTCTGTCCCGAACATAAGCGGCAGGCAGCAGGTCTGATGGTTATTACTTTGGAGGTCTTACGTGGAAAAGTACGGGGTAAATGAACTGAGACAGATGTTCCTTGACTTTATGGAGAGCAAGGGCTGTCTGATTATGAAGTCGTTCTCGCTGGTGCCGCATAATGACAACAGCGTTCTTTTGATCAATGCGGGCATGACGCCGCTCAAGCCCTATTTTACGGGTGCTGAGACGCCGCCGAGGAAGCGCGTGGCAACATGCCAGAAGTGCATCCGCACGGGCGATATCGAAAATGTCGGTCATACGTCCCGCCACGGCACGTTTTTCGAAATGCTGGGCAATTTCTCCTTCGGCAATTACTTCAAGAAGGAAGCGATTGACTGGAGATGGGAGTTCCTGACCAAAACGGTCGGCCTGGATCCGGACCGCCTCTATCCGTCCGTCTATCTGGACGATGATGAGGCGTTTGATCTGTGGCATGAGCGCATCGGGATTCCCAAGGAGCGGATCTACCGCTTCGGCAAGGAAGATAATTTCTGGGAGCACGGCGCAGGTCCCTGCGGCCCCTGCTCGGAGGTCTATTATGACCGCGGCGAGAAGTACGGCTGCGGCAAACCGGACTGTGCGCCGGGCTGCGACTGCGACCGTTACATGGAAGTCTGGAATGACGTGTTCACCCAGTTTGAAAATGACGGACACGGAAACTATACGCCGCTGGCACAGAAGAACATCGATACGGGCATGGGCCTCGAGAGACTGGCGGTCGCCGTACAGGACGTCGACTCCATGTTTGACATCGACACGATCCGCGCCCTCCGCGACGAGGTGTGCAGGATCGCGGGCAGAACGTACAACGCTTCCGCCGAAGACGACATCTCGATCCGCATCATTACGGACCATATCCGCTCCGCTACATTTATGATTTCCGACGGCATCACGCCTTCCAATGAAGGCCGCGGCTATGTGCTGCGCAGGCTGATCCGCCGGGCTGCGAGAGAGGGCAGAAAGCTCGGCGTGAGCGGCGCTTTCCTTGCAGATCTCGCAAAGACGGTGGCAGATACCTCCAAGGAGGGCTATCCGGAGCTTGAGGAGAAGTTCGGATTCATCCACGCGGTGCTCGAGGCGGAAGAGACGGCATTCGGCCGCACGATCGACCAGGGTCTGCGCATTCTCGCGGAACTTGAGCGGGGCATGGAGGAAAAGGGCGAAACGGTCCTGTCCGGAGAAAAGACATTCGAGCTCTATGACACGTACGGCTTCCCGGTTGACCTGACAAAGGATATCCTGGCGGAAAAAGGATATACGGCCGATGAAGAGGGCTTCCATACCTGTATGGAAGAGCAGCGCAACCGCGCCAGAACCGCAAGGGCGACGACAAACTATATGGGCGCCGCCGCCACGGTCTATGATGAGATTGACAACAGCGTGACAACCGAATTCACCGGCTATACCGTGATGAAGGACACATCCGTCATCACCGTTCTGACGACGAGAGTGGATGCGGAGCATTACGGCGAACTGGTGCAGGCGCTCGCGGACGGCGACGAGGGCACCGTGATCGTGGAGAAGACACCCTTCTATGCGACCATGGGCGGCCAGGTCGGCGACCTGGGCACGATCGTGACCAAAGAGGGCACCTTTGAAGTAAAGGAGACGATCCAGCTCCGCGGCGGCCGCGTCGGACATAAGGGCGTCGTCGTGAACGGCACCATCCGCGTCGGCGATGAAGCAGAGCTGATGGTCAGTACCGGCGGACGTCTGAATACGGAGAAGAACCACAGCGCGACGCATCTGCTGCAGGCGGCACTTAAAGAAGTGCTCGGCGATCACGTCCAGCAGAAGGGCTCCTATGTGGATCCGGCCAGACTGCGCTTCGACTTCGTCCATTTCAAGCCGATGACAGCAGAGGAGGTCCGTGCCGTCGAGGATATCGTTAACGAAAAAATCCGCGAATCCCTGTCCGTCAGCACGGAAGTGATGTCGATTGACGACGCCAGAAAAACGGGCGCCATGGCGCTGTTCGGAGAGAAGTACGGCGAAAACGTCAGAGTTGTCTCCATGGGAGATTTCTCCAAGGAACTCTGCGGCGGCACGCATGTCCACAACACGGCCGAGATCCAGTCCTTCAAGATTGTCAGCGAGTCCGGCATCGCGGCCGGCGTGAGGAGAATCGAGGCGCTTACGGGTCAGGCAGTGTTGGATTACTACCGTCAGGAGGAAGAACTTCTCCACGAGGCTGCAAAAGCCCTGAAAGCCGCTCCGGCTGATCTGGTGTCCAGGATTTCGAAGCTTCAGGAAGAACTGCGCCAGGCCCATTCGGAGATCGAGAGCCTGAGAGCCAAAGCGGCCCAGGATGCACTCGGCGACGCGGCCGGCGACGCCGTGGAGGTCAACGGCGTGCGCATCCTGACCAGACGCCTGGACGGCGTGGATATGAATGAGATGAGGAATCTCGGCGATACGCTGAAGAGCGAACTCGGCACATGCGTGATTGTTCTCGCCTCGGAAAACGACGGCAAGGTCAACCTGATGGTCACGGCGACGGACGATGCCGTCAAGGCGGGCGCGCATGCCGGCAATATCATCAAAGCGGCCGCGAAGCTGGTTGGCGGCGGCGGCGGCGGACGCCCGAATATGGCCCAGGCAGGCGGCAAGGATCCGTCCGGAATTCCGCAGGCACTGGAGGAAGCGGGCAGGATCGCTGCCGAACAGATCGGCTGATAATTTCTGATTGACGAACTGTTAAAACATGTATATAATTGTCTTTGTTTGAAAATACCCCGTAAAGGTAAAGGGGGAGGTGAAATCAGGTTATGGCAAATGTCATCGTCAAAGAGGGTGAATCCCTTGACAGCGCATTAAGAAGATTCAAACGCAGCTGCGCTAAGGCAGGCATTCAGCAGGAAATTCGCAAACGCGAGCATTATGAGAAGCCGTCTGTCCGCCGGAAGAAGAAGTCTGAAGCTGCTCGCAAGAGAAAATATAACTGATGCAGACTTTACGAAGCCGCTCATGCCTCGCATGAGCGGCTTTTTGTCCCACAGGAATTGCTTTGCAAAGGAATGACTTACGTTATGGCTGAGACATTTGAAATGGTCCGCTACCGCATCGGCAGCCCCAAGCTTTTGTCGCCTGTCAGGATCCTTCTGCTGGGCGATCTGCATATGACCGAGCACGGACCGCGCAACGCCGGCCTTCTCGATGCCGTCCGGGAAGAGTGCCCAGATCTGGTTCTCTGTACCGGAGACATGATCAACTGCAGCGAGCCGGAGCGTTCCGACGTCGCTTCGGACCTGTTCAGAGAGCTTGCAGCGGCCGCTCCCGTCTGCGCCGTCAACGGCAATCATGAGACGAAAGTAAAGATGCAGGACCGTGAGGCATATGATGTGTATATGAAAAAGCTCCACGTTTCCCGCGTGAATGTGCTCAATAACCGGAGCATGCGAGTGCGGGTCAACGGAAATGCGATCGACGTGACGGGGCTCGAACTGCCCCGGTCCTGCTACAGAAAATTCTGCAGGCACGCGCTCAGGGCGGACGTGATCCGGAAGAAGATCGGCGTCCCGCATGAGGGCGTCTTTACGGTGCTTCTGGCGCACAATCCATATTTTGCGGAGACCTATTTTGAATGGGGCGCTGACCTGACCCTCAGCGGGCACAACCACGGGGGCGTCATGCGCATCGGCAGGCAGAGCCTGCTCAGCCCCTATGGTTATCCGCTGCCGAAATACGGATACGGCCATTTCGAGAAAGACGGCAGGCATCTGGTCATCACGTCCGGACTGGGAGAGCATACAATCCCGTTTCGAATCATGAACCCGATGGAAGCCGTCCTGGTGGAAGCAAGCCCGCTGTAAGTGGTTTTGATAAGGAGTATAATACATGACGCTTGAGGTGGAACTGCAGGCTTTTGACGGACCGCTTGATCTCCTGCTGACACTGATCGAAAAGAATAAGGTGAATATCTTCGACATCCCGATCGTGGAGATCACGGACCAGTATCTGGCCTATGTGCAGCAGATGGAGGAAGAAAACCTCGATGTCATGAGCGAGTTCATGGTGATGGCATCCGAGCTGATCGCGATCAAGTGCCGGATGCTGCTTCCGAAGGAAGAGGAAGAGGAGGAGGAGACGGAGGACCCGCGGGCAGAGCTGGTGCGCAGGCTTCTCGAGTATAAGATGTATAAATATATGTCTTATGAGCTCCGGGATATGATGAAGGACGCCGCGCAGCGGATGTACAAGCCCGACACGACGCCTCCCGAGGTCCGTAAATACCGGCCGCAGATTGATCCGTCCGAACTCGTGGGAGATCTGACGCTGGATCAGCTGCACGAGGTTTTTTCGCAGGTTCTGACGAGACAGCGGGATAAGATCGATCCGGTCAGGAGCCGGTTCGGCACGATCGAAAAAGAAGAAGTATCGCTGCCGGAGAAACTGGAATCCGTGCTGACCTACTCCGCGGAGCACCGTCACTTCTCGTTCAGAAAGCTGCTTGAAAAAAACCGCTCAAAGACGCAGATCGTCGTGACGTTTCTGGCGGTTCTGCAGCTGATCAGCTACGGAGCCATCCGGGCCGAGCAGGCGGAAACCGGCGGTGAAATAGAGCTTTGGCATGTAGAAGGCGCGGATCTGGACAAGATCCGCAGAATGTATGCAGAGGATGAAGAGACCGTATGAATATAGCTGAAATGCATGCCGCGATTGAAGCGGTACTGTTTGCAACCGGCCGGGCCGTGAGCGCGGGGGAACTGGGCAGGGCGCTGGAGACGGATCCTGCCACCGCGAGGAGGGCGGTCAGGCTTCTGGCCGAACAGTGGAACGAAGCCCCCCACGGAACCATGATCATCGAACTGGATGACGCCTGGCAGATGTGTACGAGGCAGGAATATTACCCGCAGCTGATCGCCCTGGAACTGCAGCCGACGAAGCCGAAGCTGACTGACGTGCTGCTCGAAACGCTGTCCGTGATCGCTTATAAACAGCCCGTCACGAAAACGGAGATCGAAAGAATCAGGGGCGTCAACAGCGATCATGCCGTCAACCGGCTCGTGGAATTCAGGCTCGTCCAGGAGGTGGGCCGTGCGAAAATACCCGGCAGGCCTATTCTCTTCGGCACGACGGAGGAGTTTCTGCGGCTTTTCGGCGTGTCCTCGCCGGAAACGCTGCCCGAAATCAGTCCCGTGCAGATCGAGGATTTCAGGGCCGAGGCGGAGGCGGAAGCCGGGGAGTCCGGAGAAGAAGATCATGAAGACGGAGAGGGCACAAAGGTGGGGATCTGATCCCGCCTTTTTTTGTATCAAAGTTAATACAAAAAAGAAAAAGGAGTCCGATTTATAATTGAATTTAACAGGTCTTTGGTATATGATAAAGCTGTTTACGTATATATATAATCAAATGGAGGACTTACGATGAGTAAGACACAGAATGCTGCAGGCAGCCGGATTGCATCCCTGCTTGACGCTAACAGCTTCGTTGAAATCGGCGCACAGATAACAGCCAGAAGCACCGATTTTAATCTGTCTGCCGCCATGACTCCTTCCGATGGTGTCATCACCGGATATGGGACAATCGACGGCAGTCTCGTCTATATCTTCAGCCAGGATGCTTCTGTTCTGGGCGGTACAATCGGCGAGATGCATGCTAAGAAGATCAACGGCATCTACAAAATGGCCTGCAAGAC
>CACXFM010000080.1 GCA_902766955.1 uncultured Lachnospiraceae bacterium
AGTTGATGCTTCCGCCAAAATGGCCCCGGTAGTATCTGCCATTACAGGATTCGCCGGCCAGACCAAAGAACCGGAATCTGTTGAAGAAGAGGCAGACAAACCCGACGCTGTCGAAACGAAGTCGTCCGGCTCAGTGAATGCAGAAAGCCAAATCGGTGCGCAGGAGCAGGAAAAAGCAGGACCCCAAAAAGAGCCTGCAGCAGCGACTCAAATTGAGAAAGTGTCGAAATGGACAATGCTCCGTCTGGGTATCGGAACCCTCTTCATTATTCTCGGATTGATCCGGATCGCTTCTGCCGGCACTTCCATTTCCTCAACATCCTTCGGAGGAGACTTTTATACCTATACCTACCAGGGAATTGTTGCCGTAGCGGAGGGTCTTGCATCTATTGAAGTAACTCTGGGAATGATCCTCACTGCAATCGGCGCAGCAATTGATTTGCAGGCCATTCATTCCTGAATTCTGCAAAATGAGAGAGGATTATTATGCGATTTTGTAAATACTGCGGTGCGAAGGTAGAAGACACAGCAGCCATCTGTCCCGCTTGTGGTAAAGAGATTCGAAACGGCTTTCAAACAAAGGAGCCCGGTCCGCCAGTTTCATCCCTCCGGACTTCTGTAAACAAGATTGTTGGCGGAAGCCGCCGATGGATTTACATTGGGGCAGGTGCAGCCGGAATTCTCCTCCTGATCGTCCTTGTACTGTTTTCAGGAAAGTGCAAGTCAAGTGGATGCAGAAACCGAAAGGCCCCGGGATCCAATTTTTGTTACAACCACAAATGTGATGTTCCGGACTGCCGCAAGGAACGTCTTGCATCCAGTAACTACTGCTATGAACACTATCTGAAATATGACCTGGAAGATGAAGACACCAGCTCCGGTGCATATTCCTGGGAATTGAAAATCTCTGACGTGAAAGTTTATTCCGAGTACAGCTTTACTTTTGCGGAGGGTTCACTGACAAATAACAGTACCTCAACGGTCAAATATGTCAAGCTGAAAGGATCCTTCAAATCAAGGCTGGGAACAGTCATTGACACTGACTGGACATATGCCGTAGGAAGCGAGGGACTTGCACCCGGAGAAACATGCAAGTGGAAAATGTCGGTAGCAAAAGATTACGACATCACAGATTGTGACGTGACCATTCTGGATAATGACTAAGTTCAGATCAACAGGAAGGCGGTATGATATGTATTGTAAATATTGCGGAGCAGTTCTGGATGACGATGCTAAATTCTGCGAGAGCTGCGGGGCACAGGTATTACCCGTAAAGAATACGGACCCGGACAATTCCTTTTCACAAACTTCAGATCCTATAAAAACCAGTCAATCCTCTGGCAACCAGAATCAAGCCTTAAGCACAAGGGAACACAAGAATAATAACAAAAGCAAGCCTTTCATTATTGGATTGTTCTTTCTACTGGCTGCCGCAGCTCTTGTTTTTGCTGTCCGAAATTCCGGAGACAAAGACTCCGATTCTATTCCGGACATCATGGCACAGAACAATTACAATAATGGCGGTATTTTTGCCTACGATGAGGCGCATTTGTATTTACTGGCTCCCAAAGACGGTGAGGACCAGACGGTCTACTACCTTTTTTCCACAGATTATGACGGTAATAACAAGAAACTATTGTCTTCCACAGAGCATATTGACAGTATCAGAGTAATAGGCGATAAAATCCTGTTCAATATCTTTGATAATGATCAAGAGCTGTACTCTCTGGGAATCATAAACAATGATGGTACAGAGGAGAAGACGATTCTGACAGCAGAAAAAGAAATCAGTTCTTTTGACAAATGTGGGGATTCGATTTTATATCTTACAGATGGAGAGCTCCATTCCTGTTCTCTGGAGGGCAAAGAAGATCAGGTCCTGCTTTCCGGAGTAAAGAGGTTTCTCAATGCAGGATCACTGATCTACTACACTTCTGAAGAAGGTACATTCTCCTATGACAGGAAAACAAAAAAAAGCGATAGGCTCTTTGACACCGAAGCGGAGGAATTATGTTCCGACGGTGACACCTTATACTACAGAACTGAGAATGCATATTATCGGATGAACCCGAACGGAGAAAAAGTCAAACTGGTGGAAGACAGGCTTCTGCATTACATGTTGGTCATCAAAGATTACATTTACTTTGTCCGCATGTTCAATGCCGACGATTTGGCAAATCACCTGGGAAGCGATTGGATGGAGAAGAAAAACAGTTTGTATATGGTCGGAATAGGTGCTCTCGTCAGACTCCCCAAAGAAGGAGGCGATCTCGAAATTATTGGCACAAAAGATGATGAGAACATAATCCTTGGTACAACTGCTTTTGCCTACCCCGGCGGTTTGTATACAAGGCTTTCCCTCCTGCTGAAAAATCTGGAACCTGTAGAAACTCTTCCGCCTGAAATCAAAAACTGGTAGAATCAAAAGAAAGTCCTATTAAACTAAGATACTTCCTGAACAATCTAAAGGAATAACACATGACGGAACTTGAGAAACTCTGTGAGCAGGCACTCTATGAAGAAATACGGGATCTTGGCGACGGAAAGTCCATCGTCAGGGATGTCCCGACCGGGCGGCTTTTTTACAGAAAAGAGCTTGCGGTCTACAACCTGCAGGTTTTTTCCTGGCTGAAGGACCACAAAAACCGCTCCGTCCCCAGGATCGATTCCTTCCGCGAGGAGGAGGGAAAGCTGATCGTCATCGAGGAATATGTCCAGGGCAGAACGCTGGAAAACTTACTGGAGGAAGCGGAGGATCCGCTTCCTTTTCACGAGCGCATCCGGATCCTGACAGAGATCTGTGACGGACTCTCCTTTCTTCACAGCGCCCTGCCCCCGATCATTCACCGCGACCTGAAGGCCTCCAATATCATGCTGACCGAGGACGGCGTGGTCAAGATCATTGATTACGACGCCGCCAAGGTCTATGTGCGCGGGGAGAAACAGGACACAGTACTGATGGGAACACACGGCATCGCCGCCCCGGAGCAGTACGGTTTTGCGCCTTCGGATGTCCGCACGGACATTTACGGCCTGGGCAAACTCATCGAGCGCCTGCTGCCGGGCAACGTGGACGCAGACAGGGTCGTTGCGCGCGCCACCCATATAGATCCCAAAAAGCGTTATGCTTCTGCCGCCCAGATCCGGGAGCAGATCCTGCGGATCCGCGAACATCCCTCCAACCTGGACACCCGGCTGGAAAAGATGATTCCGGGTTATGACCCCCGCAGCAAGGCCCACCGGGTATCGGCCCGCGCCGCAGCCGCCGTGCTCAGTGTCCTCATCCTGGCAGCCGCCGTTTTTTCTGTCTGGAGGTTCGGTATCTATCCCGGGCAGCGCCGGCAGGCGATGACGTCACAACTGAAAGTCATTCAGTCAAAACAGACACAGCAGGAGGATCTTCCGGGACTGATCGAAACCTATCTGACCGATTATCCCTATGCAAAAATGCATGAGAAGGAGCAGCAGCAATTCCAGACTTCCATGGAAAAGGTCCTCTCCCGCTTTTCACAGGAACAGGAAATCCGGCAGACGATCCTCGACACACTCTCTGCAAATTGCGGGGAAGAGGCTGCAGATCGGATCCGGACCTATGCAGGGGTGGAAAAACTGCTCTCCGCCGGCCATTACGAAAAGGCTTTTGAGGAGATCCAGGCACTCCGGGATTCTGACTATCCGGGTGCCGGAGAAAAATGGGCAGGTGCTCTTAAACGCTGCTATAAAAAAGCCGCTGCGCTGGAGCAGGATTATCAGGATCAGGAAATGATCAGCTACGCCAACAGGGCTTTGAAACTATATGGATTGATCGCTTCCTCCTCGAACGCAGAAGATCCCGAAGAAAAAGAAATACATGACAAGACTGTGAAAGCCTTTGAGCAGCTGTTTGTGAAAGTCCTGGAGCAGGCAGACGAAAAAAGCAATTCCGGAAACTTTGAGGAGGCAGAAAAGATTTATACCCTGCTGCAGGAGCTGCCCGCTGTGGGAATCGCAGACCAGACGGATCTTGAAGAGAAAAAGCTGGAAAACAATTACAGAAAAGCAGAATCCCTGTTTTCTGACGGGAACTATACCTCCGCCCTGAATATATATAAAGACCTCGGGGACTACAGCGATTCGTCTTCCAGACTTCTGGAGTGCCATTATCTGAACGCAGAACAGTATATGGAGGAAGAAGAATACAAAATGGCTGTGCTCTCCTATTCTTCCTGTTCCGGCTATAAGGATGCAGACGAAAAAATTCTGCAGGCCAAGCTTCTGCACTGCAGGTCCTGCGCGGAAAAACCTGATGACGAAGCCTACGACTATATTGAAGAACTGACTGCGGCAGGATATCCCGGTTCAAAGGACGTAAGGGATACCATGTATACGTGGCATGTGGAGATCCTGAACGGAATCAGTCTTTTGGCGGGATCCCAGCAGTCCTCCCACATCCGGGTCAATCTCTTTGGCGGAGCACCGGGTGCCTCAACGCATCTCCGCCTGGAAACGATAGACAATGTGGACGGCAGCAGCACCTCCTGGACCTCCCCGGAGGCTGTTTCGCGGGGCGGACATGTGGATGCCAGCTATAACGTCAACACATTTGAATACAGCATTTTCGAGCGGGAACATACCGTCAAAGTCTACTCGGACGACGGACAGCTGATCGGCACCTGGACCGGGGTTTTTTCGAAGGAATTCATGTAAGGCACCTGATCAAATACCTGAACGTATATCAAACAGAATGAGCCGGAGAATCTGTGCCAGCCAGACACAGACCTCCGGCATATTTTTTATCTTTCTTAACAGGTTTCTTTTCCCGGGTCCG
>CACXFM010000081.1 GCA_902766955.1 uncultured Lachnospiraceae bacterium
AGTGAAGGGCGCGTCGATATGAAATGCCCGCTCCAGCCGCCCGATATCGATGCCCAGCTCCAGCGTGGCGGTCGCGCACACGCTCATGTAGGAGTCGTCGTCTTTCATCTCGTCCTCGGCGCTCTCCCGGTAGGAGGCGGAGAGGTTTCCGTGGTGGATGAGAAAGCGGTCGGGCTCGTGGTTGACCTCGCAGTATGCCCGCAGCTGCTGGCAGACGGCTTCGCATTCTTCCCGGGAATTGGTAAAGACCAGGCACTTTTTGCCCCTGGTATGCTCAAAGATATAGCCGATCCCCGGATCGGCGGTCACCGGTGCGGTGTCCGAGGCCTCTTCCACGGGAGGCGTCTGCACCTGGACTGTTCTGTCCTCGCCGGCCTGGGGCGGCGTATTATAAAAATGCTCCATGGAGAGCCGCCACACTTCCCTGCCGCCGTCGAACTTGGGGATGACGGTGCCAATTCCGCTGCCCGAGGCGAGAAAGCGCCCCGCCTCCTCCGGATGGCCGATGGTCGCGGACAGGCCGATCCTGCGCGGATGGCAGCCCGCCACTTTGCAGAGACGCTCGATCAGGCAGAATGTCTGCAGGCCCCGGTCGGCCCGCAGCAGGGAATGAATCTCGTCGATGACGATGAAGCGCAGATCGCTGAACAGGGACGGGATCTCCATATGCTTGTTGATCATGAGAGATTCCAGAGACTCCGGCGTGATCTGCAGGATGCCGGAGGGCTTCTTCAAAAGCTTCCGCTTTTTCGACTGCGCCGCATCCCCGTGCCAGCGCGTGACGGCGATCCCCTCCTCCTCGCAGAGCTCGTTTAAGCGGCCGAACTGGTCGTTGATCAGCGCTTTCAGCGGGGCAATGTAGAGCACGCCGACAGTTCTGGACGGGTTCTCATCCAGGAGTGTCAGGATCGGAAAGAAGGCCGCCTCCGTTTTGCCCGAGGCCGTGGAAGCCGTCAGTAATACATTCTGGTCCGTGCCGAAAATGGCGTCCCCGGCTGCATTCTGAACCGCGCGCAGGCTCTGCCATCCGGAGCGGTAGATATAGTCCTGAATAAAAGGCGCGTAGCGCTCAAATACATTCATATCGTAAACTCCACGAAGCCCGCGTCTGTTTCATCGGAGACGGCCTCCGATTTCGCGTAGCTGAATTCATCTGATTCAAGAAGCGAGGCAGGGTCCATATCCGGGTGCTGGTACAGAAGATCCAGCAGTTCGATAAAGTCCCGGATGACCTCGCGGGGCGTGATGTTCTGATCGGCGCCGATGCGTCCGTATTCAATCTTGATGAAGCCGGCCAGATCTTCCGTCGTGATCCGGCGCTCATAACCGTACAGATCGGCGTGCATGCCGGAGAGCTTTTCGCAGAGCACCAGCATTTCTTCGGCAGTCAGAGGCTCCAGCCGGATCACCGGCGCCAGCAGATCCCTTGCGCCGGGCCTGGAGAAACGCCCCTCCGCCAGCCTCGAGCGCAGTGCCTCGTAGCTGTAAATGCCGCGCCGCTTGTCCTCCAGCGCCTGGGGCGTCGAGCCCATGATGATGCCCAGATACTTCGCCTTTCCCTGCAGCGTGTCGTTGTACATGGTCAGAAGCTTCTCGTAATTGTACTGCCGGGTGATGGAATTGGGGATCTTGTAAATGTTCACCAGCTCGTCCACCATGATCATCATGCCGGTGTAGCCCGCCAGCCGGAAGAAGGTGGCGAAGAGCTTGAGATAGTCATACCAGTCGTCGTCCGTGATGATCATGTTGACGCCTAAGTCTTCCTTCGCCTCTCTTTTCAGGGTATACTCGCCGCGGAACCAGCGCACGACCCGGGCCTTGGTCTCGTCGTCGCCGTTCACATAGGCGCGGTAATACGCGGAGAGCAGCCTGCCGAACTCAAAGCCGTGCACCATCTCGCTGACAGACGAGGTCACCTCATAGATCTTCCTGTCCGTCGCAGATACAAGCGCGGGATCATCCGGGGAGAGATTCGTTTCCTGCATAGCCCCGCTCTGTACGGCACTGATCCACCGGTCCAGGATGAGCGTCAGGGCCCCGCCCTCCGGTTTCGTTTTGGTGGAGAGATTGGAAATCAGTTCCCGGTAGGTGGCCAGCCCCTGTCCGCGGGTGCCCTGGAGGCGGCGCTCCGGAGACAGATCCGCATCCGCCACGATAAAGCCCCGGTCCATCACGTAGTTGCGGATGGTCTGTAGAAGAAAACTTTTGCCGCTGCCGTAGCGCCCCACGATAAACCGGAAGGACGCGCCGCCCTCCGCGATGATATCCACGTCATGCAGCAGCGCTTCTATTTCATTCTTTCTGCCCACCGTGATATAGGGCAGGCCGATGCGCGGCACAACGCCGCCTTTCAGAGAATTCAGTACCGTCTGCGCGATGCGCCTGGGCACTTTTTTATGTTCAGCCATTGCGTGTTCCTCCTAAAAGCTGCATCAGGTCTTCTATATAGTCATCCAAAAGCAGCAGCCGGTCGCCTTCACAGAGAAGGACCGTGTCGCCGATTTCGTCGAACAGGGCTTCATTGATGGCGTCCGCAGCGACAGAGGCCATCAGGTGGTTTTCCCGGATGATGTCCGACGGGTCGCGGCCCTCCATGAGGGCGCGGAGAATCTGAAGCTGTGTGGGGTCCAGGGGGAGGTCGGATACAGCGGCGGCGGGTTCGGGTTCTTCGTGTGTTTCTACTGCGGCCCCGGGTTCTGCCTCCACGGGTTCGGGGGCGCCGTATGGTTCGGCGGCTGTCTCGTCCGTCGGTTCGGGTTCTTCGTGTGTTTCTACTGCGGCCCCGGGTTCTGCCTCCACGGGTTCGGGAGCGCCGTATGATTCGGACTCTTCCCTGTCTTCTTCAGTCAGCAGACTGTCCCTTGTGATGAGGGAATCTCTGCGGATCCGGTCCAGCCCGGAAAAATCGATTGTGATTTTGGGACGGGACGCTTCGATCAGCGCCTGCCTGTCGGCCTCAATCACCGCTTCGATGTAGGGAACTGCCCATTCATCCGCCGTTTTTTCCCGCAGATACCGCCCCGTCTTCAGATACCGGCGCAGCCGGGCGTCCGTCTCGTGCAGAAAGCTCTGCACAAGACCCTTGTTAAAGGACAGCTTCTCGTATGCCTTCACCCCCCAGATTCCATCCCTCAGGTGGAATGAGCGGCATTCGTTCAGCTCGTAGTCTCTGTCTTTCTGGCGTTCTCTCTTATAAACGGCATTGGCAAGCGGATACCACCAGCGATCCTGTATCTCTCCAAAGCATTGCTCAAACAGAGGCTTCCCCTGCCGGGTATAAGCGGAAGCCGCCCGCCACGCTTCCGCAAACAGGTGCATGCCTCTCTCCCGGTCCTTTGCCAGCACAGGGGAGTTTTCCGTCTTCTTTCCGCCAAAGAAACAGAGAGCCGCAAAAACCTCCTCGTCCGTATGCGAATCCGGCGCCCGAAGGACGGCATGTGCTCTGTCCCAGCTGATCAGTTCCGGATCGGCTACCTGTCCGGCCAGTTCCGGATCAAGATCGCGGAGAACGGCAAAGTCCAGCATCCAGGTCCGAAGATTGGAACGCATGCGTGCATCCCCGATCCCGGAGTCAATGTAGCCTGTTTCAAATTCCAGCAGCTTCTGAAGGCTCTCCTCCGGTGAGGACGCGCCGATGCCATTCAGCAGTTCATAGATGTAAATATAGGCGGCGGATGCCGGAATCGGCTGATAATCTCCCCTGCGCAGAGCCGCGCGCCAGGTAAAATACCCGCGCAGTTGCTGTGTGGTCATATCCTGATAGGTGGGAAAATAGCGGACGAAATCGCCGCCCGTCCACGGGCAGTCGTCCTCGTAATCCTTCATAAATGCGGCCTGCCGGCAGAATACATCCGCCCGTTTTTCGAAGGGTACTCCGCCGTATCCGAACAGGCGCCGCATGTCGCGCAGTTTCTCCGGCAGCCGCTCCTTTTCGGGGCGCGGTCTGCTGCCGCGGGCGGGCAGGGCGGTATCATGGTATCC
>CACXFM010000082.1 GCA_902766955.1 uncultured Lachnospiraceae bacterium
GCCTTCGTGGACAGCGTATCGCCCGTCGCCACGTCGCCGAGCTTGGCCAGAGCGCCGATGTCGCCGGCTGCAAGTTCCGGCACTTCCTGCGGCTTGTTGCCGCGCATCACATACAGTTTGCCGAGGCGTTCTTCACTGCTCTTATCGACATTGTAAAGTGTATCGTCAGAGGTCAGCTTGCCGGAGCAGACTTTGATCAGGCTGTATTTGCCGATGAACGGATCGGAGATCGTCTTCCACACATACGCCGTCTTCTCTTTGGAGCCGTCATAATTTGCCTCAAAGGCGGAGTCGTCTTTCGTATTCACGCCGCTGATCTTCACCTTAGACGGATCCGGGAAGTAAGCCACGATATCGTTCATGAGAGCGCTGACGCCCTGCAGATTCACCGGAGAGCCGATGAGAACCGGAACGATGGAGCCTTCCGCCACATTGACGGCGATTGCTTCAGCAATCTCTTCATCCGTAAATTCGTCGCCGCCGAAGTATCTCTCCATGAACTCTTCGGAAGTCTCGGCTACCAGCTCCATCAGAGCTTCGCGGAATGTCTCCACCTCGCCCTCGACATCGCCCGGCATGTCGGCCGCTTTTTCTTTGCCCTTGGCTTCATAAGCCGCCGCCGTCTGCTTCACGACATCGGCATACCCCGTGAACTTTCCGCCGTCGCGGATGGGGACCTGGAACGGAACGACCTTGCTGCCGAACAGATCCTGGAACTTCTCGATGAGCTCGCCGAAGTTGACGTCTGCATTGTCCATCTCGGTGAGATAAATCATGCGCGGGAGTCCCTTTTCCTCACAGCGGTTCCACGCCTTTTCGACGCCGACCTGCACGCCGTCCTTGGCGGACACGACGATCACTGCCGCATCGGCGACTCCGACTGCCTCTTCGACTTCGCCGACGAAATCAAAGAAACCCGGTGTATCAAGCACGTTGATCTTGGTCTTATTCCATTCAACCGGAACAACAGATGTGGAAATCGAGAATTTTCTCTTGATCTCTTCCTTGTCGTAATCACTGATTGTGTTGCCGTCAGTGACATTTCCCATTCTGCTGGTGATGCCCGTCATATGAGCCATCGCTTCTGTCAGCGTTGTCTTCCCGGCACCGCCGTGTCCAAGTAATGCAACGTTGCGAATTTTGTCAGTTTTGTAAACGTCCATATAGACCTCCCGAAACAAATTTGCTGTTCTCCTTCCTCAAAACAGCTTTCAAGCCCGTCCATCCTGCACAAACAATTGCTGTTTCAGAGAATCACAGTCTGTCAATATTATACGAACATCGTCCAAAACATTCAAGCACTTTGTGTGGAGTTGCGGGGTCCTGTGTGTTAGAATATAGGTCATAAGTGACAAAAGTGACGCACAGTCGAGCTTTTAAGGGGAGTAAAAGGAGTATGAATGTTGGTTTTATCGGTCTCGGGCTGATCGGCGGCTCGATCGCCAAGGCAATCCGGAGAGTCCATCCGGACGTCCGGATCCTCGCTTACAACCGCTCCGCGTCCGTCCTCAACGACGCGCTGGTGGACGGCACGATTGACGAGGCCTGCTGGGAAATATCCGGCGCATTTTCGAGCTGTGACTATATCTTTCTGTGCACCCCGGTTGTCACCATGATCCGGCAGATGAAGGCGCTCAAGCCCTTCCTCAAGTTCGGAGCGGTCCTGACCGATGTCGGGTCGACCAAGGGCACGGTTCACAGAGCCGCGCGGGAACTGGGCCTCGGGGAATCCTTTATCGGCGGACACCCGATGGCCGGCTCGGAAAAGACGGGCTATGAAAACTCCTCGGACCGCCTGCTGGAAAACTCCTGGTACATTCTCACCCCGGGCGAAAACGTCGCGATCGAGAGACTGTCTGCCTTCTCGGAGTTCATCGCTTCCCTGGGGGCGCTGCCGCTCATCCTGAGTCCCGACGAACACGACTTCGTGACCGCGGCCATCAGCCACGTCCCCCACGTCGTCTCGGCCTCTCTCGTCAACATGGTCAAGGAGCTGGACGGCCCCGAGGAATACATGCGGACGATTGCCGCCGGCGGCTTCAAGGACATCACGAGAATTTCCTCTTCGTCCCCGCAGATGTGGCAGGAAATCTGTATGGCCAACAGCGAGAATATCTGTATCGTCCTGGACCGCTTCATCCGGAAGCTCACGGATTTCCGGTTCGCGATCCGCAACGAAAATCCCGACCGTCTGATCCGCTATTTCTCGGAGTGCAAGGACTACAGAGATTCCTTCTCGGAGCAGGCGACGGGACCGATCAAGCGCACGTTCCGCCTCTACATGGACATCATCGACGAGGCCGGTTCGATCGCAGAAGTTGCGGCGGTACTGGCCAGGGGAAATATCTCTATCCGCAACATCGGAATCGTTCACAACCGCACATACGAAAAGGGCGTGCTGCGCATCGAATTCTACGACGAGCAGGCCTGTGCCGATGCGGTTGTTCTGCTTCGTGAGAATCATTACCGCGTATACGACGACTGACGAACTGGCTTGAGA
>CACXFM010000083.1 GCA_902766955.1 uncultured Lachnospiraceae bacterium
AAGTTCCAGGACTTCTGCCTTGAGCGCCTCCTGCTTATCTTTGAGGAGCAGCATCCTGTTGAAGCGGTAGTACGCCTCATTGCCGCACTCGGAGATGAAGCGCAGACTGGATCTTCCGGCGGACAGTTCCGTGAGGAAGATCACGATTTCCTGCCCTTCCCCGAAGGTTTTCTCAAGGAAGGCAAAGGCACGCGTGAGCCTCTCTCCTGTTTCGCCGGCCTCGCGTTTTCTTGTTTTTTCACGATCCGAAAACCATTTCTTTATGAGCGGTCTGCGCTCTGTGTCCGGCACGGCCGCAGCTTCGCTCTCCAGCTCTTTAGCGGCGCCGAGGACGCCCGTAAGGATCCGGATCTCTTCCGGGCCGGCGATTCTGGCCTCGACCGCATCTTCTCTGGTTTTCTGCATTTTCATCCGGAAGCCGGCCGGGTCGGGAGCATCTTCTTTCAGGAGCTGCTTCAGTTCTTCAAACAGCCTCTTCGCGACATCTTCGTCCGTGCAGAACTTGCGGAAGTCGCGGTTCAGCCTGTCCGTCAGAAGGCCGATCAGACTGATCTTTTCATCGAAAGGCGCATGGCTGAAGTCCCGCTCCGGCAGCGCCTCGCCGCTTAAGACCTCGTCGATCCGGAAGATATGGTGATAGCGGTTATACAGTTCATAATAGGCCGCATAATCCGCCGCTATATCCGGCGACTGGAGATACTGCACGACCAGCTTTTCGCTGACGGGCTTGCCGAGCTTCTCGTAGACCGAGATCATCCGCGACAGATCCTCCCAGCCCCTGGCCGTCACGAAGGACCTGCCGTCGAGGCCGGTCTGCACATGATAGAAATGCTCCCGCCTGATCTCAAGATAGGCCAGGATGGACCCGTGAATGCCGATCTCATAGGCATATTGCTTCCAGGCATCAAAATCCACGTCGATGTCGATTCTCTTGACGCGGTCCAGCGTCACGATATCCAGATCTCTGACGGACTTGTTATATTCCGGCGGATTTCCGGCCGTCACGATCACAAATCCCTCCGGCACGCGGTGCGTGCCGAACATCTTATACTGCAGAAACTGAAGCATGGTCGGGGCCAGCGTCTCCGACACGCAGTTGATTTCATCCAGGAAGAGAATGCCCTCCCGGACGCCGGAGCGCTCAATCTGCTCATAGACGGAGGCGATGATCTCACTCATCGTGTACTCGGTGACAGAGTACTCGCGGCCCCCGAAATCGCGCTTTGAGATAAAGGGCAGCCCGATGGCGCTCTGCCTGGTGTGGTGCGTGATCGTGTAGGAGACCAGGTTAATGCCGCACTCAGCTGCGGCCTGTTCCATGATCGCCGTCTTGCCGATCCCGGGAGGTCCCATCAGGAGAATCGGTCTCTGCCGCTCGACGGGAATCTCATATGCGCCCGTCTCATCCTTGGCGAGATACGCCTCGACCGTATCGATGATTTCCTGTTTTGCCTCTTGGATATTCATAATTTCCCGATTCTCCTTATTCCATGTATATTTTCAATGCCCATCCGGGCACGTCCCGTTCGTCGACCAGGTCGTCTCTCGAAAATACAAACGCAGCCGTATAGGGCGGCGCTTCCTCCGGATACCGCCCCAGGCCGTCCGTAAAATAAATCAGCCCCTTCAGATGGCGGAGTTCTCCCGCCTTCCGCTTCTCCTTCACATAGGAAAAGACCGGCCGGAAGTCCGTCCCGCCGCCCCCGTGCAGCTCGATCCGCTCCGCGTAACGCTTCATTTCCTCCGCGTCCGTGATAATGAGCGTCTTCCGCACGGCCGCGTCGCATTCGAGTATATGCAGTTCGAAGCGCCGGAAGAACCGGTCCTTCTGAAACAGTACGGCGGCCGTTTCCCCCAGAAACCGCTTCACGGTGCTGTCGTCCACGGAAGCCGACGTGTCGATCGCAATCACCAGCTCCCGGATGCGGTCGGACTCCGCAAATTCATTCTCTTCAATGAGGGGCATATTTCCGAAGAGCTCCATGCCGTAATTGTAAAAGCCGTAGTCGAAGGAGTCCGGATCCACCCTGCATTCCTCCCGGACAACCGTAAACTTCGAGAGCAGATCACGGTACTTTAATCGCTCTTTCAGCTCAAAGCCGAGCACGCGGGTCAGATCCCCGGCCTCACTGCCGGCCTTTCCGCCCTCTCTGAACAGTTCGCTCTGCACGCGCTTTGCGGTCTTTTTCCACTCTTCCTCGGAAGGGAAGCCCCCGTCGCGGGGATCCCGTCCGCCCTTCTTCTCATCGTCCGCCATCTGCTCCCAGAACACATGGTCGTCCGCCCGGAACTCTGCCGTGAGCCTGACCAGGAGGTCATAAGGCAGCTCCCGCTCATAGAAATACCGGTACAGCCTCTCCGCCGTCAGCACGCCCGCCTCCCGCGACAAAATCCCGTACCACTCCTCGCGGAAATCCGACGGCGTCCTCCGGACGACCTCGTAATCCATGCTGTCGATGACGGATTCGGCGGCGATATCGCAGGAGAGATCCCACAGTTCATGGTCCGTGTGCGTGTCCAGACCGTACATATGGCGGAAAATGCAGTGCATGATCGTGTGCAGATACACCCTGGACAGAATATAGGGGTGCTCCATATAGGTCTGCATGACCCAGACCGGCTGATAGCGCAGGTCCTTCGCGTCCGTCCCCATCGAGCGCGTCCCCGTGTCCATCACGGTCCCAAGGCTCATCAGCGCGGGGCCCATGAAGCGCATGGCGAGATAGAGCTCCGTCTTCGCGTTCCGCAGCAGCTTTTCCCCGGTCTCTTCAAGTTTCGAGCGCTCTCTCATCATTTCTCTTTAAAAATCCTCCAGACTGAAGGTCTCCATGCCTCCGTCGTGATCCCGCTGCCCCGCCGCATCCATGAGAATGCCGCAGATTTCTGTCAGGCGCGCGTCTGACGCCCTGCCGGCGCCGTCCTCCAGAACTTCCCGAGGAACGTCTGCTTCCCGCACAAGAAACCGGATCTTCTCCGCATCTCTCTCCGAAATCAGCCAGGGCAGAAGTTCACACGATGCCTGCGGGAGAAATTCCCGGTAGGCCACCTCCGCCTTTTCACTTAAGAAGTAAGGGCTGTACAGTCTCCCGAGCGCGATCCGGCCCCCGGTAAGAAGATCCACCTGGGCGATCCTGGGAAAGGCCGCGTCATACTGGGCATAATCGATCCCTTTTCTCGTCACGCACTGCCGGTAGGTATAGCCGGCGCCGACGATCGACTGGTGGATGGCCCTGGCCCTCGTGTCCTCGCGGATTTCATTATAATATCCGGGGAAGAGAAGCTCCGCCGTCCCGTCCGGCATGCGGAGACACAGATCCAGCTCGGCTTCGCTGTCGCCCGTCAGGTCCTTGATCAGGCGCCAGTTCCCCCTGTCCATGCGGATCTCGATCCGCGCAAGAGACGGGCACATCCGGATCACGCCGTCCGCGTAAGTCTCTATGCTGTCAGTGAGATAAAGCTTCCTTAAGCTTTCGCAGTGATAAAAAGCGTAGCTGCCGATTTCCCGGACCGCAGGCGGCACCGTGATTTCCGTGATCTCCCCGCGGTCCGCAAATGCATGGGAGGCGATCGCGCTGACCGTCATACCGCTTACACTTTCCGGTATGACAATCCGCTTTCTGCCCGCACCGCCTCCCTTCAGAGCCGCCGTTCCGTCCGGCAATATCTGATAATGCAGTTCCGTATCCGTCATCGTCAGGGACTCCTTCCGCTTTTTCTTCAAACAATCCGGCCCCGTGCGCTATAATGGACGAAGGTGCCGGACAGATGCATATTCACGGGAAATGTGTTTGCCCGCAAATCAAGAAGACCGGCATTCCAAACATCTCAAAAAGGAGACTTTATTCCATGAAGACAGCACAGGACCTGAAAAAAGCCATTCTCTCCATGGACCACCGCGGCTATCCCGCCTATAAGAGCCTGGCCGCCGACTGGCGTTTTGATGATTATATTCTCCATATTGACCATGTCCAGGGAGATCCCTTCGCCTCTCCCTCCCGCCTGAGCGTCAGCGTCTCCGGCAGAACCTCCCGCTTTCCGTCATTTCTCTATGAAACGGCCCCGCGCAGGACGGCGCTCGAAGATTCGCTCGTGAGACGCTTCCATAAACAGTCGGAGAAAGTGTCCTTCAAGGCGGGCGGCTCCGGCAAAAGCGGGCTCATCGGCTGCAGCCGTCCGGGCCAGGAGATTCTCTCCCGCACCGCATGCCGCACCCGGAAGGAGTCCGGAGACATTCTCTTCCGCTTCGACGTGGGCTTCCCGGCCCGCGGGCGGTCCATCGATGCCCAGGCTCTCATCCGCATTCTCTTTGACTATCTTCCGGACATTGTGCACACGGCACTGATGTACCACGACAATGAGGCGGCTTTGTTCCGCGCCGCCGCCGATCTCGCGGACGACCAGGCGTATATCCGGGCGGAGCTCCTGAAGAGAGGGCTCATCGCCTTTGTGGCCGACGGTTCGGTCCTGCCAAGGGAGAGCGGCGTCTCGCAGCGGCCTCTGAAAAATGCCGTTGCTTTTGAATCGCCCGCCTCCATGAGCGTCACGCTTGATCTTCCTCACAGAGGCCCGCTCACGGGAATGGGCATCCCAAAAGGGATCACGCTGATCGTGGGCGGCGGTTATCACGGCAAGTCCACGCTCCTCCGCGCACTGGAACTCGGCGTCTATAATCACATCGCCGGCGACGGAAGGGAATACGTGATCACGGATGAGAGCGCGGTCAAGCTCCGCGCGGAGGACGGCAGATGCATTCACGGAGATGACATCTCCATGTTTATCGGCAACCTGCCGGGCGGCACGGACTGCACCCGCTTTTCGACGGACAATGCCAGCGGCAGCACCTCCCAGGCTGCGGCCACGGTCGAGGCGCTGGAAGCCGGCAGCCGCGTCTTCCTCATCGACGAGGATACCTGCGCCACCAATTTCATGATCCGCGACGAACTGATGGCCAGAGTGGTCAGGCGGAAAGACGAGCCGATCACGCCGTTTCTCGAGCGCATCCGCCCCCTCTATGAGGAGTGCGGGATCTCCACGGTGCTCGCCGCCGGCAGCTCAGGGCTCTTCTTCGGCGCGGCGGATCACGTCATCCAGATGACCTGCTACAGGCCTTACGATATCACGGAAGCCGCGAAAGAAGCCGTGCGCGGGCTGCCGCTTCCGGAAAGCGGCTCTCTGAAGCTGCCGTCTTTCTCCCGCAGACCGCGGGGGGCCCGCTTCGAACGCGCCAAAATCCGGACCGGCGACAGGGATGAATTCCAGCTGGACCGCGAGACCGTCTTTCTCGGGCAGGCGGAGCAGCTGGCCGACCGCGAGCAGACCGCCGCGTGCGCATATTGCCTGCTCTATCTGCTCGAGCACGTCTTCGACGGGAAAAAGACCATCCGCGAAGCACTTGATCTTCTGCTTGCAAAGCTTGAGAAAGAGGGCATAGAGGGTATCCTGCCCGGCCGCACGGTACCGGATCTGGCCATGCCCAGAAGGCAGGAGATCGCCGCCTGCCTGAACCGGTACAGAAAGCTGCATATCTGACAGGCGGTCAGACCGCCTCCATGCCCGCCTGCCGCTTCCGGAACTGTCCGGGCGTCATGCCGAACTCTCTCCGGAACTGCAGGTTGAAATAGGAGATGTTGTCAAAGCCGTGATCCATGGCGATTTCCATGACCGGCGCCTCCGTCTCCTCCAGGGCCTCCGCGGCCTTGCGGATCCGGTAGCGGTTCATATACTGTGTGCAGGTCATGCCCACATGCTTCCGGAAGAGATTCATGAAATGGCTCTCGCTGAAGCCGCTCCGGGAGGCCAGCTCCCCGATCTGCAGCTTCTCCGTGTAATGTTCCCCGATATACTGAAGCACCGCAATCAGCTGCTGCCGGCTCTCCTGGGAATGCCGGCTCTCTCCGGATTCCCGGATATAGCCGCAGCGGAACAGAAGCAGCAGCACGCGGAGAAGCTTCTCCCTAAGCTCCAGCTCATAATAGGGTTCCTTTTCGAGAAAGACGGCAAGCGCCTGAAGGAACCCCTCCCGGATTTCTTCATATCCTTCTTCCCCGGCCCGGATGACCGGCTGCGCGGAGAGGCGTCCCTCCGCCAGCGGCCGCAGGTACTTCAGTGCGGACAGGTCCGCCCCGCCGGCCCCCAGAAAATCCGGGTGAAAGACCAGACTGTCGGAGACCATCTTCTGCCCCGCAATCTCAAACGCGGAATGCAGGCAGTAGGGAGGGACCAGAATCAGATCGCCCGCTTCCGTCCGGAAGCGGCTCTGTCCGACCCGGTAATTGGAAGAGCCCTCCCGGATCAGCGTGATCTCCATCTCCTCGTGCCAGTGGATCGCAAGTTCCTGATAGGTCAGCGGTACCAGACAGTGGTAGCTGCTCACGGGCAGGAAGATATCCCCGTGGCTGACCTTCTCCCTGATGCCGGCATCCTGTTCTGCCATGTATTTTCTCATCTCACACCCCGGAATAGACTGCTTATCAGAGGAGCTGCGGAGGGGCCGGACATCTCCTGCATCCGCAGCGCGGATACATCAGCCGGCGATTCAAAAAGCTCCAGGAACAGAACCGCGGCGATGAGAACGAGCAGAATGACGGCAGCCACGACGAACGTCAGAAGCCACACCTTCCGGCTGTGTTTCCTGTCATCCGGATCCCGCGGAGCCGGACGGCCTGCCGCGGCATTCTCCAGAGCCGCTTCGAACGCACTCACGGTCCGGTATCTGCCGCTTCGCCGGACAGACATGGCCTTCATGAGTACATCCTCTTCATTTTTCCCGATATCCGCCCCGATCGAAGAAGGCCGGGGGAGCATATCTTTGTCCGCACGCGACCTTGCGTCCTGCGGATCCGTCCCGGTGACGGCAAAATATATGACCGCTGCCAGGGCATACTCATCTGCCGACGGCTGCAGTTCCTCGTGAAAGAGCTGCTCTACCGGCGTATAGCTGTTCTCCTCATCGTCCGCGGCACTTTTCAGTCCGTCATACCGCCCGAGCATTTTCGCGCCGCCGAAGTCGAACAGCTTCAGGCCCCCATCGGGGCCCGCGATCAGATTGCCGGGACGGATGTCGCAGTGCAGGATCTGCATCTCGTGGAGCAGCGACAGGGAGTGCATGACGGGGGTCATATTCTTCAGAACAAGGTCAAAGGGCATGGGCCCGTGATCCCGGACAGACTCTCCCAGCGTCACGCCGTCCGGGTATTCCTGGATGATGTAAACCGTCCGGTTTTCATAAAATACATCGTACACGCGGGCAATGCCCGGAAGCCCGCCGGCTTCCATGATCTGCCTCGCTTCCGACTCAAACTTTTCTTCGCATACTGCGATCGTCTGATCCAGTTCGTACGCCCCCTCCGGAATGCGCACGTCCGCAGAATGCGCGGTCACCCGCTGCATCCCTCCCCGGAAGAAGAACTCCCGCACGGAGACTCTCCTGTCATCCTGCAGGTCATATCCGGCGTAGGAGATATGAAAATCCTCTTCCTCGAGAATATCGCCGGTCAGATACCGGCCCATCAGGACCGTCCCATTCGCAAGAGCATGAGGCGGCGCCGTCCGGACGCCCGGACTCCTTCCGCAGAACGGACAGATCACCTCCGGCCGCGGCTTTTCTCTCATACAGCGCGGACAGATATTTTTGATATCCATATGGCCGTCACACCTCCTCCCCGATACGTCACAGATCATAGAATTCTGTTAGTTTATCCCATTATAATGCAAGCCTTCGGCGCCAGACAAGCGTATGATATCCATCAGAAAAAGACCTGCGCGGTTTTGAGGAAGGATTCCTCCGCCAGCAGACCTGGATTTTACATCATAAATCTGTATTCTACATCATAAAGGAGATACAAAAATGGCAGCAGCGTGGCTCAAAGATGCGGTTTTCTATGAAATCTATCCCCAGTCCTTCTACGATACCAACGGCGACGGCATCGGGGACATCAACGGCATTATCGAAAAGCTTGATTACGTGAAAGGGCTCGGGTGCAACGCGCTCTGGATCAATCCCTGCTTTGATTCGCCCTTCAAGGACGCCGGCTACGATGTCAGGGATTACAAAAAGGTCGCTCCCCGCTACGGCACAAACGAGGATCTGTACCGTCTCTTCGAAGAGGCTCACAAAAAGGGCATCCGCGTCCTTCTCGACCTTGTTCCGGGACACACATCCGAAGAGCACCCCTGGTTCCGCGAAAGCCAGAAGGTGGAGAAGAACGAGTACACCGACCGCTACATCTGGACCGACTTCTGCTTCCAGGGGGCGCAGGGACTTCCCTATATCGGCGGCGAGAGCGAGCGCAGCGGAACCTATATCCTGAACTTCTTCAAATGCCAGCCGGCCCTCAACTACGGTTTTCTCAATCCCACCGAGCCCTGGCAGAAGTCCTTCCGCGACCCCGCCGCCATCGCCACCCGCGAAGCCATCAAGGATGTCATGCGCTTCTGGCTGTCCCACGGCTGCGACGGTTTCCGCGTAGACATGGCCCCCTCTCTCGTCAAAAATGACGATGAGAAAAAGAGCGGAACCAGCGCCATCTGGCGCGATGTCAGGCGCATGCTGAACTGCGAGTTCCCGGATGCGGCCATGGTCTCCGAGTGGAGCAATCCCAAGCTCTCCCTCCGGGCCGGTTACGACTGCGATTTCTGCCTCAACGAGCCGGGCAGCGGATACTCGACACTGATGCGCGACTACGGCAACGGCGAAGATCACAGCTATTTCAAAAAAGATGCCGGCGGCAATATCAACCGCTTCCTGGACCAGTATCTCGACTGGTACGAGGATACAAAGGATCTGGGCTATATCTCGCTTCTGACCTGCAACCACGACACGATCCGTCCCCGCTACAATCTGGATGAGGCGGAGCTGAAGATCGCCTATGCATTCCTCTTCACGATGCCCGGCGTGCCCTTCCTCTATTACGGCGATGAAATCGGCATGCGCTATCTCGACGTGCCGACGAAGGAAGGCGGCTACTACAGGACGGGATCCAGAACGCCCATGCAGTGGACAGCCGGAAAGAATGCCGGCTTCTCGGAAGGAAAAGCGGAAGACCTCTATCTCCCGGTCGACGCTTCCGAAGATGCCCCCAACGTGGCAGACGAGGAAAAAGATCCCGCATCTCTGCTGAACACGGTGAAAGAGATTCTGGCGCTGCGGCACAGTCAGAAAGACCTGCAGGCAGACGCACCGCTGGAAGTCATCTGCACGGAACCCGGCTGTCCCTTCGTCTACCGGCGCGGAACCATCACGCTGGCGCTCAATCCGACAGGCGCGGAAGTCAGCCTGCCGCTTAAGGATGTCACCGGGGAAGTCCTCTACAAAATCGGGGAAGGAAGCGCGGCAGACGGGAAGCTGGTGCTTGGTGCGCAGTCCTTTGTCGCATTCAGGTGAGTGAGTACAGGGGACGTTTGAGTACAGGGGACGGTTCTCGATGCTCATTAAAATGAGCAACGAGAACCGTCCCCTGTACTCCGTCCCCCTTCCTCCTCAATTCGAATACTTCATCAGAATATACCCCATTTGAGTATTTCCATGTTTGCAGCCTCCCGTATATGTTCCGCCATAAACGTCATCAATATGGTATCCGGGATTTCGATGGGTAATATATACCTTTCCTGTGCCATCAATTTTTGTGACGATACCGACGTGCTTCCACGGCTTCTCATCCGTCGTACAGGCCAGACATTTGAATATAATCACATCACCCACTTCAATCAGTGCATTATTGCCGCCCGAAGTAGTGATATAATCCCCGGAGTCGGATATAGTATGTGCTTTAAATCCGACTCGCAGCAATTCGCTGTAAAGGTACCCCTCTCCCACACCGACCTGTTTTGTCATCTGGATCCCGTTCGCGATCAGACAATCAGACACAAATCCGGCACATTCTTCCGTGGAAGAAGCAACCGTATTTTTCGCATATTCGGCAATGGCTGCCCTGTCGTAAACATTTTTCCATACCGTTACAAAATGGAACGCCGCTCCGTCCGTACTGGTTACCAGCTGGTACACATCCCCTGTATAGTAGTCTTTTCCATCCTCCGTACAATGCCAATAATCAAATGCTTTCCCCTGCGGAGCCGTTCCGGCGGCTGACGGAAGATCAAAAAATGTTCTGGCTGACACTTGCAGCGGTTCATTTGACACCACACCGCCATCTGTCCCCTCGAAATGAATTGTATACCTGTGCAGCGTATAAGCCGGCATCAGTTCCATATTGCCGGTCGTGCCTTTCGGAATGACTTTCATACTCTTTGCCACCGGATCGTCGGAAGCGTTCTTCTTCCACCCGAAGAAATTTGTCCCGGCTTCTTCCTGCAGTACCGGCAGAGTCACGGCATCATTGACTGTATACGTGATCGGATCCGGCAGCTCCAGATACAAGAGCGTCGAAGCACCTGACCCAAATGATATTGTGTACTTGACGATCTCCCACTTCGCATAAATCTTGCGGTTATAGATTTGTGCATTATTAAAAATTGTTTTATCTGCATAGACCGGCCCCAATTCGCTGCCGTCTTTTTTCTTTGTATACCAGTACCTGAAGCGATAGCCTTTTCTGGTCGGTGTCGGAAGAGCCGCTATCTTCCCTCCGGAAAGGGATTTGATTGTCTTCCCGGACTGAATCGAAACCGTTTTAACGGCATTCTCCGGAAGCTTTCCTCCGGCCGGATCCAATGTCAGCGTCGCTTTTTTCAGTTTGAGAATCGAAAACTCAAGTTTTTTGGAGCCGCAGTAGTTTCCGATTCCGGTAAATGTTGCGGTAGCCTTCCCCACTTTGACATTATTGGCCCACTTAACCGTGTAGTCCGTTCCTTCTGCAAGGGTAATGTCTTTTCCTTTCACTCTCATTGTAATGCTGCGTGCCGGTTTCTGCGCTTTCCCGTTGGCATAGCATATAGAGGTTTTCAGACTGACCGTAAAAATCTTCCAGGAAATATTGGCCCTGTTGATCTTAAACGTGACGCGCTTCGTCCCCTTGTAGGCATTAATCCCCGTCACGATGACGGTCGGATATTTCGATGTCGCCTTCCGGTTCTTTTCGTAAGTCAGTTTATAGTCCTTGTCCTTTGTGAGCGTCTTACCATTTATTTTTACCGTGACCGCAGGCGTCTGCAGCAGCGTGTTATAGGTACACGCCGGAACTGTGACGCTTGCATTTTCCACTGAAACCCGTTTGATCCAATGCGCATACAGCGTCAGGCTCTTCGCGGGTTTTGTTTTTGTATACACCTTCGTTCCACCGCTTTTCGCAGTGTACCACCCCTGGAAATAATAGCCGGCGAGCGTCGGTTTCGGCAATGTGCCGTACGCGCTGCCCGGTGCTACCCATACTGTCTTTGTTTTCAGTACGGCTTTTTCATAAATGGCATTCAGGGTGATCTTATAAGGATTCACCACCGTCACTTTGCAGGATGCTTTATATCCTCCGTCCGCTGTCTTGACTGTGACGGTTGCAGTGCCGCCCGCAACAGCAGTGACTTTGCCGGTACTCGACACCGTCGCGACCTTCGTGTCGGAAGAACTCCAGGTCATCTTTTTATTGGAGGCATTGGCCGGAAGAATACTGGCAGAAAGCTGATATGTTTTTCCTTTATTCAGTTTCACTGAACTGCTGTTCAGGGACACGGACTTGACGCGCACGGATTCAATTGCGAAGTGAAGCTCCACTCCTGTCAGTTCATCATAAAACTCGTGCCCGTCGATTGCTTCCCAGTCCTCGCTGGAGCCTTTATAGAAGATATCGGTCAGTGCCGTGCAGGCCTCAAATGGGGCACCTCCGATTGTTTTCAAACTGACAGGTAATGTAATCTGCTTCAAATTGCTGCAGCCCTTAAATGCCCATTCATCCAGCAGTGTGACATGATCCGGAATCACGATCTCTGTAAGACCGGTACAATCTTGAAACGCGCTTCCATATATTTCTGTTAAAGTATCCGGGAGGGTAATCGCTTCCAGGCCATCACATCCCATAAATACACAGTAATCTAATTTTGTAACCTTTGAAAGATTAATAGATGATAAATAATCACATCCGCAAAAAGCAGTACTATTTATACATTTAACACCTTCAGGTACTATAACATTATCCAGGCACCCACAGAGTCTGAAGGCATCTTCTCCGATTGATGTGAGACTTTCCGGCAGATCAATCTTATAAAGATCCCTGCAAGTGTCAAATGCTCCATTACCTATAGTCTGTACGCCTTCAGATAAAGTAACAACGTATAATTCTATACTGCACTGTTGAAACATTTTATCCGGAATATGCTTCACACTACCGGGAATCACAATTTCTTCCAGAGCAGCACAACCATAAAATGCACCTGTTCCGATTCTCGTCACACTGTCCGGTATCTCAAGCCTGGCCCCAATTTCCGCCATTCTCCAGAACTCGCCGGAACAAAATGCATAATCTCCTATATAGGTTACGCTGTTCGGAATACTTATATTTTCAAAACTACAGTATGCCAATGCGTAAGCACCAATTCCAGTAATCCCGTTCTGGATTATCACGCTGACGTTTTCCCGCCCAAGTTTATCGCGCCAGGGAGCCGGTGAATCTCCACTATAGTCTGAATAATTGTCTATATTACCGCTCCCGCTGATCGTCAGTATGAACGGCTGATATTCTTCTTTGGTCAGCGTATATGTCGCATTCGGACCGCAGCTGCCCGAAGCAATCAATGAACTATCCGCCGCCATCGGTTCTTCCGCTGCCGACAATTCGCCGTCTTCCTCTGTCGATTCGAAGAGTTCTTCAGCAATTTGTTCTGTCGGGTTCTCTCCGCTCGTTATGTCTGTATTCTCCGTTTCATTCAGATAATCCTCTGTCTCATCCGAATCAGACTCATCGAGCATAGAAACATCCGTCTCTTCTGTTAAACCGCTGTCATCATCAGACGCATCATCATCTGCATAATATTCGTCTTCATTATATTCATCTTCAGTGTAGCCATCTTCAGCGTACTCATCTCCAGCGTACCCATCTTCAGCGTACCCATCTTCAGCGTACCCATCTTCAGCATACTCATCTTCAACGTATTCGCCTTCATCATAGTTGGCTTCCGGGTCATCATATGCATATGCTGCGATTTCCTCTGCATATTCTGCCTGCGAATACGGCTCTTCCGCAAAGACCGCAGTCAACCCCTGCATAAACAACACTGTTGCAAATAACAATGCCAGCCCTCTTCTGGCGATGATCCTTGTTCTTTGATTTTTCATGGCTGCCCTCCGGCAAGCAAAGATTGATTACTTTAAACAAATACTATCACCTGGCAATATTTTCTGTCAATTTGATTCAGTGGGCTGCTGATCCACCTCCTTGCGCCGTGGTTCTGTAAACAGCAGGGGTCGGAATAAGGAAAACGCTCCCTTATATTCTTGCCTTCCGAACAAGAATATAAGGAAGCGTTTTCCTTGCACAGGACACTCCACACGAGTATCCGAGACAGTCCAATGAGCATCTGAAAACCGTAAAATGAGCAATAAGAACCGTCCCCAGCACTCACTTCTTCCCGAAGATAATCGAGAGCACTACAAACCCCGTCAGCAGAAACTGATAGAAGAGATACGGTATTATCGCCATACTGGATATCCCGGCCAGCGATGCCGCGATCAGAAGCTGCGCCCCGTACGGAATGATGCCCTGGAAAATGCAGGAAGTCGTGTCCAGGAGCGATGCCGTCTCTTTCGGATCAATTGCGTATTCCGTGCTGATTTCTTTTGCAATCGGCGCCGCGATCACGATGGCCACCGTATTGTTGGCGGTCGCCACATCCATGAGCCCGGTCAGGAGGCAGATCCCGAGTTTTCCGCCCTTCTTCGTTCTGGCGTGCTTCCGGATAAAGGCCAGGATCGACTCAAATCCGCCGTGCTCGCGCATCAGTGCACTGATCGACGCGACCAGGATGGTGACGATCATCGTCTCGAACATTCCCTCGGTGCCGCTTCCCATAGCGGAAAATGCACTCGCAAACGTGATCGTTCCTGCAGCACCCCCGATCAGGAAGAAGAGAATGATGCCGATTCCGAGCACCAGGAACACATTCAGCCCGAGAAGCGCCAGCGCGAGGACAATAAAGTAAGGGATTGCCAGCCAGATATTGAAGTCATAATGCTGCATCTGTGCGCCGACGTGCCTCACGGAATACAGCACCAGAATCAGCACGGTGATCAGCGCCGCCGGAAATGCGATCTTGAAATTCACCCGGAATTTATCCTTCATCTCCACGCCCTGGGTCCGCGTGGCGGCAATCGTCGTATCGGAGATCACCGACAGATTGTCCCCGAACATGGAGCCGCCGACCACGGTTCCGATGACAAGCGGCATGAAATATCCGGTCCCTTCGGCCACGGCTGCGGCAATCGGAACCAGCACGGTAATCGTCCCGACACTCGTCCCCATCGACATCGAAATCAGGCAGGCAATCACAAACAGGCCCGGAATGGCCAGACTGCCCGGAATAAAATTCAGCATCAGATTCGCCGTACTCTCGGCGCCCCCTGCCGCGCTGGCCAGGCCGCTGAAGGCTCCCGCCATCAGGAAGATAAACAGCATGATCACGATATTGTCGTCTCCGATGCCCTGAGCACAGATATGAATCTTCTCATCAAACGAAAGCTGCCTGTTCTGGGCGAAAGCCACAATCAGCGCCAGCCCGAAGGCTACGACAACCGAGATCACATAAAATCCCATCTGCCCTTCCTCGGGGGAGATATATTCGAAATAAATTCCGCTGCCGAGATAGATGACCAGAAACACCGCGATCGGCAGCAGGGCCTTCGCATTTGCCTGTTTTTTCTCCATAAAAATCAAGTCCTCTCTGAAAAGTCCGTTAGTAAAGCCGCCCGTCAGGCTCTCTTCCCCAGAATCACATCCGTCAGTGCCTTCTGCGGATACTCCGGAAGCCTGTTGAAAATGTCGATCCGCCCCGGATCCCCGCTCCGGAACGAAAACGCCGGGAAAAGAAATCCGTAGTCCGGCTTCCCGATTTCATAATCCTCTCCCTGGGGCGAGATCGTGCAGATAATAAAATCGTACACCTCCTCAGATTCGTAGAGATAGCCGTTGTCCGAGGATTTCATCGGCACATCGTAGGTCCCGTGAAACACGGCCGCCGCATAAGGCCCCGCCGCGCTGTAATATTTCCCGATCTGTTCGTAGAGCACCTCCATCAGGAGGTCATTCTCCAGCCCGCAGGAGTGAACGCCCTGCAGAAGCTGCCAGATGCTGCCTTTTCCCTTACTTTCCTTCGGAAATACATGCTCGATCAGCTGCTCGTTGGTCTTCGCAAACGGCACTGTCTTGGCGATGGCCAGGTGTTTTGCCTTGTCCGTGGGATTCAGGTTCAGGAAACGGATGTTAAATGTATTGTCGATCTCGCCGTCCCGGTCAAAGTATGCGCCGGCGATTCTCCTCATACAGGTCCTCGTCGGCGTCATTCTCCGCGTGAGTTCAAGCATATCTTTTCTGTCAATCAATTTTTTTACCGCCTTTTCCCGTCAGGCCCGTCACGACTCGTTGACCAGTTTGCCCGTCATATGCTCCGGAATCAGTTCGAACACAAGGACGCCCGGGCCCGAATTCTCGATTTCTCTCTCGATATAGGCGGTGTCATCCGTGAACTTGTAGCTGAGCTTTCTCGTGATCTCGATGGCCCGCTCATGGTCCTCCACGATTTTCACGCGGCCGAACACAATCACGCTCTTAATATTGAGGGCCCAGTCTCTCTCCTCCCGGTAACCCCGGTCATAGACACAGAAAGATGCTTTGTCGCAGTTCCGGATGGCGTCGATTTTGTGCCCTGTCTTCCCGCTGTGGAAATACAGATGGCCGTCCTCCTCCGAATACCAGTGGTTGATCGGGACGGCATACGGGTACCCCTCGTCGCCCAGCACCGCAAGCACGCCGCGCTTTTCCTCCCGCAGAATGGCGATGCATTCCTCTTCCGCTATCTTCCTGTTTTTTCTCACCAGATCTCTGAACATTTTGATTGATTCTTCCTTTCCGTCACGGCCGGCCCCTTACTCCATCGCCTGATACGCTTCCGAGATTTCCCGGAACAGCTTCGCATCGCGCACGGGTTCCACCGTGAAATCATCGTCGCCTTTCAGAATGCAGCGGTAGATATACTGTCCCTCATCGGAGATCACATCATCTTCCACTACGGCGCCGACCACGTATAACTTATGATCGTACTCGAATTCGTCCACGACGGCCATCTCCACGTCCCTGCCGTCCGATGCCGTCACGTGAAACGTCACATATTCTTTCATTTCTTCCGCCATATCCGGCTCCTCCCTTCAGTCAGCCATCACCCGGTTCAGCCTGTCAAACGCCTCCCGCACTTTTGTAAGCGGCAGCGCCAGGTTCATGCGGATCGTGTGGGTCCCGCCGAACGGGCGCCCGTCCTGCCAGGCCACTCCCGTGTTCCAGCCTCTCCGCAGCAGCTCGTCCGCGGACACTCCCCGGTTCCGGCACCACTCTTCCGCGTCGAGGAAGAGCATATACGTGCCCTCCGGGCGGAAGAAGGAAACGCCGCTCCATTTCTCCCGGATCTCGCCGGCCGCGAAGTTCACGTTTCCGCTTAAGACTTCCCTCAGCTCGTCGACCCAGACGGCGCCCTCTTCCGAATACGCGCCTGTAAGGGCGTGCATGGACAGCACGTTCATGTCATTGTAATGCGAGCGGGAGGCATATTTGTTCATCCGCTCCCGCAGTGCGCGGTTATACACGATGTGATAGCTCCCGACCAGTCCCGCCAGATTGAAGGTCTTGGACGGCGCGTAGAGGGCGGCCGTGTGCTCCTTCGCATATCTGTTGACGGACATCAGCGGCGTGTGCGGCACGGGAGAATGCGTGAGGATCAGGTCCGACCAGATCTCGTCACTGACTATGCCGACCTCGTATTTCTCACAGAGAGAGAGCATCTCTTCCATCTCTTCGCAGGTCCATACACGGCCGGACGGATTGTGGGGAGAGCAGAAAATCATCGTGTGGACGGGCTCATCCCGGAAGATGCGCTCCATGTCTTCGAAGTCCATGCGCCAGACGCCGCCCTCATCCCTCTTAAGGGGAGACGGCACGATCTCATAGCCCGCATTTTTCAGCGATCCCGTGAAACCGATATAAGCCGGCGTATGCAGGAGCACCTTCTCCCCCGGGACGCACATGGCGCCGAGGGCGCTCATCACGCCCCCGAGGACACCGTTCTCGTAGCCGATGTGCTCCTCCGCAAGGCCGCTGACCTGATTCCTCGTCTCCTGCCAGCGGATGATGGCCCCGTAATACTCCTCCGTCGGCGCAAAATAGCCGAAGGCCGGGTGGCTCACCCTGCGCATAATCGCTTCCTGTATACCCGGGAAGACGGGAAAATTCATATCCGCAACCCACATGGGGATCAGTTCTTCCGTCCCCGCAGGCACATCGGGCGCGAAAAAACGCCTCGTACCGGGCCCGTCGACCGCAATCGCATCGTGCCCTCTTCTGTCCATCAGTGAAGTAAAATCGTATTTCATCAAATCCTCCGGGACCTGTCAGTCCTTATGTTTACTGTTTCTCTTTTCCGGCTGAGCCGTACAGGATTCCCGCAATCTCGGAATCCTTGTCAAGTATGATCGTCTTGTTTTCGCCGGACAGCGATTTCTTCAGCGCATCCAGCGATCTGATATAGTTGTAAAACTCCGCCTTCTCCTCCGTATTATAGGCTTCCTGCAGAATCTTCATGTATTCCGACTCACCCTCGGCGGCCAGGATCTCGGCCTGCTTTTCGGCGTTCGCCTTCATGACCGTCACGTCCTTGTCCGTCGCGTTCCGGATCTTCTGCGCCTCGGAATCGCCCTGCGCGGTATAAGAGGCGGCGATATTCTGCCGCTCGGAAATCATGCGGTCGTAGACGGCCTGCTTGTTGTCGTCCGGCAGGTCCAGCGCCTTGATCTCCGCGGTAATGACTTTGATTCCGTAATCGCCGATGTCGGAGTTGGCCTCATCCGTCAGAAGCTGGGTCAGCTTTTCGCCCCTCGCTTCGATCACTTCGTCCTGGGTCATGGAGGAGATCACGTTCTTCAGGGCATTGTAGACCGCCGCCTCGATTCTCTCCTCCGCCCGCGCCTCGATGGCATCCAGCGTGCGGATATATCTGGTCGGGTCCGTGACCCGCCAGAGCACAAAATTGTCGGCGATCATGCTCTTTTTGTCCTTTGTGATCACGTCCGAGAGCGGCACGTCGTAGAGCGTCGTCGCGCCGGAGATCAGCTGCACGTTCTGAATCAGCGGGACGCGGAATTTCAGTCCCGGCGTCTCCTCGATGCGGACGATTTTTCCAAACTGACGGACGGCCGCGTATTCATTCGGATGCACGGAATACAGGGCGGAAATCACGAGAAGGAGAAGAATCAGTGCGGCAATGCCCAGTATCCCCCGCTTTGAAAATATCTTCATATCACGAGCCCTCCTTCGTTCCGTTTTCTGCCGTGAAGCTCTCAAGCGGGTACATGGTCTGCGTGCCGCCGTCCGTGATGATCACCTTCGCATCCGGCAGCACATCCTCGACCGTCTCGTAGAACATTCTCTGCTTCGTAATCAGCGGGTTCAGCCTGTACTGCTCGTACATCGCGTTGAATCTGGCCACCTGGCCCTCCGCCTCGGCGATTCGGGCCGTCTTCTGAGCCTCGGCCGTCTGAATGATCTTGTCGGCGTTGGCTTCCGCCGCGGGAATCTGCTCGTTCTGGTACTTTTTGGCGTTGTTGATGGCGGTATCCTTGCCCTGCTTCGCGGTCTCCACGGCCTTGAAGGCGCTGACGATTTCCCGCGTCGGGGGCTCCGCGTCCTGCACCGTGATATTGACGACCTGGATCCCGATATCCTGCTCGGTCAGAGACTCCTGCATTTTCGCCTTGACCTCAGCCTGGATCTGGGACTTGCCGGTCGTCATCGCGTCGTCGACGGTGAAATCAATCACCGTCGAGCGGATGGCCGCCAGCGCCACATTCTTCAGGATCAGTTCGGGGTTGCGGGAGTGGTAGAGATACGCCACCGGATCGGACACCCTGTATTCCATATAAAAATCAATGTCGATCAGATTGAAATCCGACGTGATCATGATCCCTTCCGTATCGACCGTAAACGTCTGTCCGTCGTCGTCCACCGCGTAGCCGATGCCGGTGCCGTGAATCGTCGTGTCCACCTTCCGGACCTGCTGCAGTACAGGCAGCTTGAAATAGAGCCCGGCAGTATCCGTCCGGAGGACGCGCCCGAACATTGTCACGACGGCCGCCTCCTGCTCGTCCACGCGGTAAAAGCATCCGCCGCCCACGAACGAGTAGATAACAGCCAGAATCACCGCCGCGATGACGATGCGCTTCACGATCCCCTTGTCCGGAAGCTTCGGCTTTTTGATCTTCTCATTCGGAATTTTAAAATCGGGGGGAGCGTTATGCATTCCGTTCGGAATCGGATTATCCATGTGTGTTCCTCCTTTCGCCAAGTGGGTCTGGCCCCTGTGTTATTCTTTGACCGGCAGTCTGGCCTCAAGCGCGGTGTTGTCCGAAATAAATCCGTAGCTGTACTTTTCGATGCGCTCCGTGAGGCTCATGTCAAGATTAAAGCCTTCATCCAGGAAGACCCTGTAGGGATCCCAGGTTGTCAGGATCAGCTTCAGTTTGTGTCCCGGCGCCGTAAGGCGTCGGGTCATAGATCGTCGCCGCTTTGTAAGTTCCTTCGGCGGCAGCTCTCGGCACTTCCACCAGTGCCTTCACAAGATCCGCTCCTCCTTTAACTCAGTCACTTCTTCGCAAACGAATCCACCAGATCCTGCAGTTCCAGAAATCTCCCGATCTTTTCGTCGAGCAGAAGGTCGACCGCGTCTTTTTCGTCCGACAGCTCCTTCAGTTTCACATAGTCGGAAGCGGCCTCCATCATCTGCTCCTCGAGCGCGGAAGAGCGCTCCGTGAGCTCATCGATCTCCCCTTCCAGAGTCTCATATTCCCTCTGTTCCCTGAAGGTGAGCTTGATCTTCGGCTTCGGCGTCTTTCTGCCCTGATCGGAGCCCGCCGGTTTTCCGTCCGCTTCCTTTTTATCGGCCCGTTTTCCTTTTTGGTCCGCCGCCCCGTCTCCGTAAGCCTCCGCATCCGTCCACTCTGCCCGGTGCAGCAGATACTCCTCATAGCCGCCCTCGCTCTGCCTGACCGTCCCGCCGCCCTCAAAGCTGAAGACCCGGTTTACGACGCGGTCGAGGAAATACCGGTCATGGGACACAGTGATCACGATCCCCGCGAAGTGGTCCAGATAATCCTCCAGCACCTGCAGCGTCTGTATGTCCAGATCGTTGGTCGGCTCGTCGAGAATGAGCACGTTGGGAGCCTCCATCAGCACCTTCAGCAGATAGAGCCGTCTCTTTTCACCGCCTGAAAGTTTTCCGATCGGCGCGTACTGCCTGTCCGCGTCAAAGAGGAAGCGCTCGCACATGGACGACGCCGAGACCAGCCCGTCCGCCGTCCGGATATACTCGGCCGTATCTTTTATGTAGTCGATGGCCCGCTCGTCTTCGGGCAGCACATCGTTCTCCTGTCCGAAACAGCCGATCCGTATGGTCTGGCCAGTTATCACGCTGCCGCTGTCCGCTTCCGTCTCTCCCATCAGGATTTTGAGCAATGTCGACTTCCCGCAGCCGTTGGGCCCTATAATCCCGATCCGGTCCGTCTTGAGGAAGTTATAAGAGAAATCCCGGAAGAGAACCTTGTCTCCGTAGGCCTTGGCAAGCCCCGACACCTCGATGGTCGTATTGCCCATCCGGGTCGGGAGCGAGGCGAGCACCACATTTCTCTCCTCCACGATCTGCTCCCTGTCGCGCAGGGCTTCAAACCGCCGGATGTGGGCTTTCTGTTTCGTCGATCTCGCCCTGGCGCCCCGCATCATCCAGGCCAGATCCTGCCTGTACAACGCAGCCATCTTCCGCTCCGCGGCCCGCGCAAAATCCAGCCTCTCCTGTTTCATTTCCAGGTACTTCTCAAAATTGCCCTCATAGGCAAATACCTGCTTGCGGTCGATTTCCCAGATCACGGACGTGACCTCGTCCAGAAAATACCGGTCGTGCGTCACCATGAGGAGGGCACCCCGGTAACCCCGAAGCTCTTCCTCCAGCCACTCGATCATCTCCGTATCGAGATGATTGGTCGGCTCGTCGAGAATCAGCAGATCCGACGGCGTGAGAAGCGCCGCGGCCAGCGCCGCCCGCTTCCGCTGTCCGCCTGACAGGATGTCCGGCATCACGTCCGGATCCTCGATGCCAAGCTTCAGGAGAGCTGCTCTGGCCTCTCCCTCCACGTTCCAGTACTCCTCGTCCTGCCTGATCAGAAAGGAGACATTCTCAAGCACGCTCTTTCCGGAGTCAAAAACGGGATGCTGCGGAAGATACGAGATCCGCAGGCCGTTTCTCGTAATGACGGTCCCCTCGTCCGCTTCCGCAATCCCTGCCGCGATGGCCAGAAGCGTCGACTTGCCCGCGCCGTTTAAGCCCACGACGCCGATCCGGTCATGATCCTCGATTCCCAGGGTCACCCCGGCAAAAAGCAGCCTGTTTCCCGCAGACTTCCCGACCTGTTCCATATTCAGTATATTCATGCTGCCGTTAATCCTCCGCTGACACGTAGCGGTGAAGCAGAGCGGCCAGGGTATCCGGGTCAAAGGGCTTTGCGACATGCGCATTCATCCCCGCTGCCAGGCAGTCCCGCACGTCCTCTTCATAGGCGTTGGCACTCATGGCGATAATCGGCAGCTTCCGGGAATACGCCCCGGGAAGCTCCCGGATCGCCCTCGCGGCCTCATACCCGTTCATCACCGGCATCTGGATATCCATCAGCACGACGCTGTAGTATCCTTCCGCCGCCTCCTTCACCTTCAAAACACCTTCGGCCCCGTTTTCCGCGTGTTCCACCTCCATGCCGTACTGCATAAGGAGCAGGCTGGCGATCTCCGCGTTCACTTCATTATCTTCGACCAGAAGTGCGCGGTACCCCGTCAGATCCGCGGCGGACACCTCCTCTGCCGCCGGCGCAGGGGCTTCCTGCTCAAGCGGCAGGAGATCCAGGACCACGGTAAATTCCGAGCCCTCTCCCAGCCTGCTGTTTACGGAAATCGTGCCGCCCATCAGTTCAACCACCTTTGCCGTGATGGCCAGACCGAGGCCCGTGCCCTGCACGCGGTTCACCCTGGTGTTTTCTTCTCTCGTAAAACTCTCGAAAATATGGGGCAGGTACTCCTCACGGATGCCGATTCCCGTATCGCTCACGGTCAGACGGTAGCGTTTCCGCTCGTCCCCGGGCAGGTTTTCCTCCTCCGCGGTCAGGCGGACGCTGCCCCCTTCCGGGGTATATTTGATGGCATTGCTGATAATGTTGATCAGGATCTGTTCGATTCTCAATTCATCCGCCCGCACCATGAAATGGCGGATCCCCTCATAGCTGTATGAGGCGGAGAGGTTTTTCTTTGCCGCCTGCAGCGCGGTAATGTCCTCGATTCTCCGGAAGAGGGCGCTAAGATCGCAGGGCGCTTCGCTGAGCTGCATCATGCCGCTCTCGATCTTCGACATATCCAGAATGTCGTTGATCAGCGAAAGCAGGAAATGGCTGGAGGATCCGATCTTGTCCAGCGCGTCCTTCACCTTCTCCGGGCTGTCCAGATTCCGGTTTGCGATGTTCGTGTAGCCGACGATCGCATTCATCGGCGTCCGGATGTCATGGGACATATTTGCCAGAAAATCATTTCTGGCGCGCGTCCGGGCATCCGCCATCCGCGCCTGATATTCCTGCTCCCGCTTCATCTGTGCGTCGATATTATTCGTGCCGATAATCAGATGCCGGCCGTCCTCATCGTCGAGCAGCGTGGCTTTCATGCTGACGTAGACGGGCACGTCGTCAAACATCAGGCGGTATTTCATTGTAAAGCTGCCGTCGCGCGTGAGGATCTCCAGGATTCTGTCTTTCGTGAAGACGGCCATGAAGCGGTCCCTGTCTTCCGGATAGAGCACGCGCTCCATATTGGTGCGGCTGAGACGGAAGAAATTCTCCCCTGACTTTTCGATCCCCAACTCGTCGTACTGTTCCGTCGAGCTGTATTCCACAAACGATTCCGTATCCAGATCCACTACATAGATGCTGAAATAATCCCCCGCCAGGGCCTGCGCCACGCGGCCGTAGGTGATTCTGTCCTGCTCCGCCCTCCGGAAGGCGCGGTGCGCCTTCTCATAAGCCGCCCTCACCTTTATCTGCTCGTCTATGCTGCTGATCCCGACCACCAGGTTGCGGCCCTCGTTTTCCAGCATGCGGGTCACCTTCAGGTGGACGTAAGCCGGTCCGTCGCCCAGCGTCATGCGGAAGGTCATCGTATACGTCCGATGCGTCTCAAGCGTCGAGAGGACCTTTTCTCTGGTAAAATCCTCGAGAAACCGCTCCCGGTCTTCCGGGTATACCACCTGCTCGAAATACTGTGTGCAAAAGAGGGTAAAATCCCCGCCGGCCCCCGGGAGGCCGAGCTCCCGGTACTCCGGAGAGGAACTGTATTCAATAAACTGACCGTTGTCCGAGTTTACGTAATAAATGCAGAAATAATCGGCCGCGAGAGCCTGCGCCACACTGGACTGGGATACTCTCAAAACCTCGTTTTCCATAAGGGCTACCATCTGTCTTTCTGATAATGCTCTGATTATGCTCTGATCAGGTTCTCCAGCGTCTCATACAGGATTTCGGGCTGGATCGGTTTGCTTAAATGCGCGTTCAGGCCCGCCTGCAGGCTTCTCTGCACGTCCTCGTCAAATGCGTTGGCCGTGAGCGCGATAATGGGGATCTCCCCGGCGTCGGCCCTGTCCATCGCGCGGATCACCCGGGTCGCCTCCAGTCCGTCCATCTCCGGCATCCGGAGATCCATCAGGATCGCGTCATAATACCCCTCGGGATGTCCGGCGAACATCTCCGTCACAATCTTTCCGTTTTCCGCATGCTCGGTTTCCACTCCGCGGGCTTCAAGCAGCATGATGATAATCTCGGCATTGATCTGGACATCCTCCGCCAGAAGCACCCGCTTTCCGGAAAGCTCCGCTTTTTCTTTCTCCTCTGTCTTCTCCGGCGCACGGCGTTTGCGCGCGGCCTTGAATTCCTCGATCACCGGAGCCGCGAACAGAGGCTTTGAAATGAAGCTGTCGACACCCGCACGAATGGCCTCCTCCAGAATGTCGTCCCACCTGTAGGCGGTCAGGATAATAATCGCGGATTCGTCTCCGGTCTCTTCCCGGATCTGCCTCGTCGTCTCCACGCCGTCCATTTCCGGCATCTGCCAGTCCATAAGAATCAGGTTGTAGGGCTCCATCCGGGCGTGGCGCAGCTTCACCATCTCGAGTGCGTCCCGGCCGGACAGCGCCGTCTCGCAGGCGATCCCGGCCTTGCCCAGCACGACCTGCGCGTGCTCGCAGGCAATCGGATCGTCGTCGACAACCAGCACGGTCATGTCGTCCGGATGAACCGTCTCTTCCGCCTCCTCCTTGTCCGGCTCTCTCGAAGAATCCGTCAGCGTGACCGTCACTTCGAAGGTGGAGCCCTTTCCTTTTTCGCTCTCCACCCGGATCGTTCCGTTCATCATTTCCACGATATTCTTTGTGATGGCAAGCCCCAGGCCGGAACTTCCGTATTTGTTTGTGTTGGTCGCGTCCTCCTGGGCGAAGGAGTCAAAAATATGAGGCAGGAATTCCGGGCTCATGCCGATCCCGGTATCCGACACGGTAAACATAAGGGTTGTCTTGCCGCCGAACCGGGCTCTGCGCTCCACGAGGAGTTCCACATTTCCGCCCTCCGGAGTAAATTTCACCGCATTGCCCAGGATATTGATCAGCACCTGTCGGAGCTTCATGTTGTCCCCGATGTAATAATCGTCCACTTCATTGACGATGCGGCAGTGGTATCCGAGTCCCTTATCCTGGCACTGGCTGCTGAACATCACGTTGATCGCTTCCAGAAGTTTGCGGAAGGAGAACTCCTCGTTCCTGAGCGTCATGCGCCCGGATTCGATTCTCGACATGTCCAGGATATCATTGATGAGACCCAGGAGGTGCTCCGCGGAAGCCTCCATTTTCTCCAGATATTCGATCGTTTTTGGCGGCGTATCCGGCACATTCATGGCGATGTTGCCCAGTCCGATAATCGCATTCATGGGCGTGCGGATCTCATGGCTCATACTGGACAGGAAGGCCGTCTTCGCCTTGCTGGCCTGCTCGGCCCCCGCAAGCGCGTCGCTTAAGGCCCTCTGCTGGGCCATGGTTTCCCTCATCTCCGCGTCGATGACGGTAAATCCGATGCCCACGGCATGCACCCTGTCGTCGGCTCTCTCCCTGGCCGTGCGCACGCCGACGGCGCGGATCATTTCATAGTACTCCCTGCCGTTCCGCTCGGCCAGATAGCGGTAGGCGAGGATTTTCTCCTTTGCCAGGCCTTCGCGGATCTCTTCCGGATCAATAAAATGCATGAATCCTTCGCGGTAAGACTCCGTCACATGCTGTTCGCAATACTCGGCAAATACCTTGTAATACGGGAAGTGCGTCCCCTCCAGGTACTGCTCCTGATTGTCCGGATCCCCGCGGTAGCAGACCGCGTCGTCCGTATCGAGATCCACGTGATAGACGCTCCGGTAGTCCGAAGCCATCGCCGTGATCATATTGTCAAGCTCACTTCTCTGCTTCTCCTCTTCGAGAAGCTTCTCCTGCAGCTTAAGCCGCTGCTCCATCTCTTCTCTTTTGACGCGGTTCTCCACATCCGCCGCCTCTTTTTCCAGCATAAGGGCGGCATTGCGCTTGTTCTGCCAGATGATGACGCCGAAAATCACCAGCATTGCCGCGACCGTCACGATCGACTGCACGATGCTTCTTCTTAACATCCCGTCGGAGACGGAACTGATCCGGTCACTGATGACGCTCTCCCTGATCAGATATGTCAGAAGCCAGTCCGTGCCCTTGACGGGGACGTAACTGAGCGTTTCCTGAATCCCGTTATAAGTAAAGGAGACTTCTCCTCTTTGGCCCGAAGAAAAGCCCTCCCGGAAAGCTTCATAGGAATACCCGTCCTCAAATTCTGCGATCTGCATGGCGTCCAGAAGATTGTCCTCCTGGGCCAGACCGCCGAGGACGGCATTGCTGAGCGCCACGCCAGCGGCCGTGTAGATATTGCAGAAAGTCGCCTCCGAATTGCCGGAAGTCAGGGAGACACCCGCCAGCATCTCCTTCATGCCGATTTCCATGAAGCAGACCTTCAGCGTCTTCCCCTCAAAGGGAATGTCCACCGGCAGGACGATCACGACGGTCTTGTCGTCGCTGTCCAGATTCCGCACCGTGATCAGGGACTCACCGATCTCCTCCGGAGCAAATGTGTATTCGTCCGAAGCCTTCAGCGTTCCCCCGGCTGTATAGACCAGGCCGTCTTCATCCGCAAAGGCAAACTTCTCCAGATTATACATCTGCTTGATGGATGCCTGAAACTCCTGCAGATGTGCAGGACTGCTCAGCGTAACCGAATCCATCATGTTGATGGCGGCGCGCATGTCCCGGATCCGGCTCTGCAGGTTGTTTTCCACGACCTGCTCACGGCGTCCGGCCAGCTCGTCCATGAACATCAGGCTGACGGAATGCACCGCCTCCTCCGTATCATTGCCGGCACTTTGCCCCATCCAGACTGTTCCGAGTACCAGGATCACGGCCAGAACAACCGTCCCGATTACTGTGGCATAGGTTGTAATGCGTCTCCTTCCTTTTTCCACTTCCCGCAGGCCTCCTTCGCTGAAATCCGCATACCGAACATGCGGTCTCTCAAAAACCACGTGTGTTATATTTTACCACTGTCCGCCTTTTCCGAAAAGGAGGAAGGGCTCGCGGATGAAAGGCAGCGAAAGCAAAACTCCCCTTTTAACAGACAAATCTGCTCAAAGGGGAGTCTTTCACATATATCTGTTCCGGCGCCCGCTTATTCCAGCTCGTCCAGAACCGCTTCGGCCGCCTTTCTCCTGGAGATTCCGTGGTCCATGGCCATTTTGCCGATGAAGCGGTGGGCGTCGTCCTCGGTCATCCTTTTCTTTTCGACGAGCAGAAGCTTGGCCCTGCTGACAATCCTGACTTCCTCCGTTTTTTCGGCGGCGGACTGGAGCTGCTTCTCGAGCTTCCGCACCCGCCTCCTTGCAGCCGCAAGAAACCGGACCGCCATATCGATCCGGTTCTGCGGATCGGCCTTTGAGATCACGAGGATCCCGTAATCTGTCACGTTCTCGAGCACCGCTTCATAGATTTCGGCCGGCACGGCAAGCAAAACGGAAGCGTTTCGGTTCTCCGCCACGTCCTCCGCAAACTCATGGCCGAATTCATCCGTGAGGGGGCAGTTGACGACGACGATATCATAGCTTTTCTCCAGAACACACCTTCTCGCCGCAGCGGCGTTTTTGCGGAAATCAATGGTCCCGAATCCTCTTCCGGACAGGGCTCTCAGGACAATCGCATCAAACTTCTCCGAACCGGACACGATCAGGATGGCGTATGGTCTGTCATATTCGCGCGGCATAACCCCCTCCCGTCATTTTTTCATATACTTTCTGATCAGCTCTTCCGGTATGATGTCCCTGATGAAAGCGCTCTCACACGCCAGTTTTCCGGCCTCTTTCCTTGACCCGGGCAGGGAGACGCTGTCCTCTGTCATTTCATCGGGAAGCGCAAGCTTTCCCTCGATTCCCTCCAGTCCCGCACAGATCAGGAGGGCGTATACCAGATACGGATTGCCGGATGCGTCCGGCGAGCGGAGCTCCGCCCGTGTTCGGCCCATACGGGACTCTATATACATCAGTTCGGATCTGCCGTCGGAGGACCAGTTGACCTTGTCCGGTGCCACGTCGTTGCCCAGCCGCCCGTAAGATGCATCCGTCGGGTTCAGGAACAGGGTCATTTCCCGGATTCTCTTGAGAATGCCCGCGGCGGCATACGCGGCCACGTCATTGCCCTCCCGGTCTGCGGCGTAAATATTGATATGATATCCGTTTCCCGGCTCATCCGGAAGGGGAAGGGGCGAGAAGTCAGCCACGAGGCCGTATCTGTCCGCCATGGTACTGACAACCATTTTAAAAGTGGTCATCTGGTCCGCCGCCTTCAGCGGTTTGCCGTAGTGAAAATCGATCTCATTCTGCCCGGGCCCGCTCTCGTGGTGGGAACGCTCGGGCGTGAGGCCCATGCGCTCCATGGTCAGGCAGATCTCCCGCCGGATGTTTTCGCACCTGTCGGCCGGCGCGATATCCATATACCCGGCCGAATCATAGGGGATTCTGGTCGGATTGCCGTCCTCGTCCTTCTTAAATAGATAAAATTCCATCTCATTTCCGAAGCGGAATTCGATCCCTGCTTCTTCCGCCTTCTTTACGGCTTTTTTGAGAATGGCTCTCGTATCGGCGCAGTACTCCTCTCCGTCCGGCGTCACGACGTCGCAGAACATCCGCAGCACCCTGCCGCTGTCCGGCCTCCAGGGGAGCTGGGCCAGCGTCGAGGAATCCGGCTTCAGGTAGAGGAGCGCATGGGGGCACTCTTCAAAGCCCGGAATCACCCTGGCATTGACCGGAATCCCGTATTCAAACGCCTTCTTGATCTCTCCCGGCATGACCGAAATATTTTTCTGGACCCCGTAGGCGTCCCGGAAGGCCAGCCGGATAAACTTCGCATCTTCTTCCTCGATATACTTCAGCACTTCATCAACCGTATATTTCATAGATCTCTCCTGTTAAGCGACGCCTCCACAAACTTTCTGAAGAGCGGGTGCGGTCTGTTTGGCCGGGACTTGAACTCGGGATGGAACTGTACCCCGACATAGAAAGGATGATTCGGCACCTCCACGGCCTCCACCAGCCTGCCGTCCGGAGAAACGCCGGAAATCTCAAGCCCCGCTTCGTTGAGTATATCACGAAACTCATTATTAAACTCATATCTGTGGCGGTGCCGCTCACTGATTTTCTCACAGCCGTAGCACTCCGCCATGCATGTGTGCGGCCGGATCATGCAGGGCCAGCTTCCCAGTCTCAGGGTCCCTCCCTTGTCGACCTCATCCGACTGGTCAGGCATGAAGTCAATCACTTTGCTGCCCGTTCCCTCATAAAATTCGCCGGAGCAGGCGTCGGCGATCCCCGCCTCATGCAGGGCAAATTCGATGACCGCGATCTGCATGCCGAGGCAGATGCCCAGGAACGGGATTTTCTCCGTCCTGGCATACTTCGCCGCCAGGATCATTCCCTCCGTCCCCCTCACGCCGAAGCCGCCCGGCACCAGGATTCCGCCGGCATGTCCGAGCTTTTCACGGCAGTTCTCCTCCGTCAGCTCTTCCGAGTTGACCCAGTCGATCCGGACATGCGCATTCAAAGCGAAGCCCGCGTGCGACAGGGCCTCGGCGACGGAGAGATAGGCGTCATGCAGCTGTACGTATTTCCCGACCAGGGCGATCGTGACCTCCCGGTCTCTCCCGGCAATCCGGCTGACCAGGTTTTTCCACTCCTCCAGATCGGGCGGCGGCGCCTCAATGCCGAGTTCCCTGCAGACGACGCCGGAAAAATTCGATGCCTCCAGCATCAGGGGCGCCTCGTACAGATTGCCCAGCGTGCGGTTTTCGATGACGCAGTCCTCCCTGACATTGCAGAACATGGAGATTTTCCGGAAGATTCCCTCCTCCAGCGGTTCATCGCAGCGGAGAACGATGATGTCCGGCGCGATCCCCATCCCCTGCAGTTCCTTGACGGAATGCTGTGTGGGTTTCGACTTGTGTTCGCCGGATCCGTGCAGATAGGGCACCAGCGTGACATGAATAAAAAGGCTGTTCTCCCTGCCGCATTCCAGGGAAATCTGCCTCACCGCCTCCAGAAACGGCTGGGATTCGATGTCCCCGATGGTTCCGCCAATCTCCGTGATGACGACGTCCGCGTCCGTCTCGGCTCCTGCCCGGTAGACAAAGCGCTTGATCTCATCCGTGATGTGCGGAATGACCTGGACGGTGGAGCCCAGATACTCCCCCCTGCGCTCCTTGTTGAGGACATTCCAGTACACCTTCCCCGAGGTCAGATTGGAATACCTGGTCAGGTTTTCGTCCATAAACCGCTCGTAGTGGCCGAGATCGAGATCCGTCTCCGCGCCGTCCTCCGTCACATACACTTCTCCGTGCTGATAAGGGCTCATCGTGCCGGGATCCACATTGATATAGGGATCCAGTTTCTGGGCGGCGACCTTCAGCCCCCTTGCCTTCAGAAGTCTCCCGAGAGACGCCGCCGTGATGCCTTTCCCGAGGCCCGAGACCACGCCGCCGGTCACAAATATATATTTTGTCATAATCCTCCGTTTCCGCCGTGTCTTTAAACGCGGCAGCGTTTTTCTCACTCTACGGTTACGCTCTTGGCCAGGTTGCGGGGCTTGTCCACGTCCAGCCCTCTGGACACACTGACATAATATCCGAGCAGCTGCAGCGGGATCACCGCCGGGATGCCCGAAAAATGTTCCTCCGTCTCCGGGACGTAAATCAGGTCGTCCATGAGAGATTCCGCAGGCGATTCCTCAAAGCTCGTGACGCCCATGAGAAAGGCTCCTCTCGCCTTGCATTCCGCCAGATTGCTCAGCGTCTTCTCCATCAGCCTTTTCTGTGTGAGCACGCCGATCATCAGCGTGTTGTCCTCGAGGAGGCTGATCGTTCCGTGCTTCAGTTCCCCGGCGGCATACGCCTCGCTGTGAATATAACTGATTTCCTTCAGTTTCAGGCTGCCCTCGAGGCAGGCCGCATAGTCGGCCCCTCTCCCGATAAAGAATGCATCCGTGACGCCGACGAACCGGGAGGCGAAGCGCTGCAGCGGCTCCTTGTTTTCAAGACACTTTTCCGCTTTTTCCGGCAGCGCCTCAAGTTCCCCGATATAAGCGCGGTACGTCTCTTCGCTGATTTTCCCGCGCACATACGCAAACTGCACGGCCAGTGCATACATGACCATCAGCTGGGCCGTAAAAGCCTTGGTCGTCGCCACCGCGATTTCCGGGCCGGCCATCGTGTAGAGCACATGGTCCGCCTCTCTGGCGATCCCGGATCCTCTTACGTTGACGAGTCCCACCGTTCGCATCCCCTTCTTTCTCGCGATCCGGACCGCTTCCAGCGTGTCCGCCGTCTCTCCGGACTGGGAGATGGCGATCAGCAGCGCATTCCTGCCCGGCAGGAGCTTCCGGTAGCGGAATTCGGAAGCCAGCTCCACCCGGACCGGGATCTCCGCCAGATCCTCGATGGTATACTGGGCCGCCATCCCGGCGTGCCAGGCGGAACCGCAGGCCACGATGTGGATGGTTTCCGTATTTTTCAGCAGATCCCGTGTGAGCCCGGCCTCCGAGAAGTCCAGTCCGCCGTCCTTCAGATAATGGTGCAGGGTCGCCTCCAGCGCGCCGGGCTGCTCATGGATCTCCTTCATCATGAAATGCTCGTAGCCGTTTTTTTCGGCCGCTTTCGCGTCCCAGGTGATCTCCGTCTCCGGGATCGAAATCTCGTCCCCGTTCAGGTCAAAGAAATGAATTTCACCGGGCAGAATCCGCGCCGCCTGATAGTTTCCGATGTAATACACCCTGCGGGTATAATTCAGAATGGCCGGCACGTCGGAGGCCAGGAAGGAGCCGCTGTCCGACTTCCCGATGATCATGGGGCTGTCCTTTCTGGCCGCATAGATTTCTCCCGGATAATCCCGGAACATCAGGGCCAGCGCGTAGCTGCCGCGCACGCGCACCATCATGCGGTTGATGGCGTCGATCGGTCCGATCCCGTATTTCTTCAGATAATAATCGACCAGCTTGATGGCGATCTCCGTATCCGTGTCGCTGTAGAAGACGTAGCCGTGCCGCAGGAGTTTCTCCTTCAGCTCTTCCTGGTTTTCGATGATCCCGTTGTGAACGCCCACGACGGCGGAGGCGGCTTCTGCATAAGCCCCCTCCGGATCACTCCCGCTGACGTGCGGATGCGCGTTTTTTTCATTGGGCTCGCCGTGGGTCGCCCACCGGGTATGCCCGATCCCGCAGAAACCGGGGAGCGTTTTCCCCTGCTCTGTTTTCTCCTCCAGATTCTTCAGCCGCCCGGTGGCCTTGACCACCCTGATCGCGCCGTCTTCGCTAAGGACAGCCATCCCGGAGGAATCATAGCCCCTGTATTCCAGCTTCGTGAGCCCCTGCAGAAGGATGCCCGCAGCTTCCTGCTCCCCCGTATATCCGACAATTCCGCACATGTATGCCTCTCCTTTTAATCATTCATAATGCCGCGGATTGCTCCGTTTCTTCGAAACTCCCGCAATCCTCCGAAGATCATGCCTTGATTCATGCAAGCATGATCAGTCATGATCTTTTGACCCTGGCATTACAGATTCGTATATCCCATCAGATCCCTGTCCACTTCTTTCGCCGCGTTCCGGCCCTCATTGATCGCCCGCACGACCAGCGACTGCCCGATATGCATATCGCCCGCCGCATAGACACCCTTCCTCGTCGAGGCGTGCCCGCCCGGCGCGGTCTTCACGTTTGTCCGCCCGTCCGTCTCCACGCCGAAGCCGTCCGTCACATACTGCTCGCTTCCCAGGAAGCCGGCGGCGATCAGCACAAGCTGCGCGGGCACCTTCCGCTCGGTTCCCTCAAGCGGGACCATCTGCATCCTTCCAGTCGTTTCATCCCGCTTCGGGGACAGGGAGATGAGCACCGCTTCTTTCAGCCTGCCTTTTTTATCCTTTATAAATTCCTTTACGGTCGTCTGATACACGCGCGGATCCGAACCGAAGTGCCAGATCGCCTCCTCCTGGCCGTAATCCGTCTTCAGGATTCTCGGCCACTCGGGCCACGGATTCGACGGAAGCCTTGATGCGGGCGGCTCGGGCATCATCTCCAGCTGGGTGACGCTCTTTGCCCCCAGCCGGATACAGGTGCCGACGCAGTCGTTTCCCGTATCGCCGCCTCCGATCACAATGACGTCCTTATCTTTCGCCAGTTCTTCCGGATATGTCTCAAAATGGCAGTCAAGCAGGCGCTTCGTCACATTTCCCAGGAAATCGACGGCGAAGAAGATTCCCTCCGCGTCCCGTCCGGGCGCGCTGATATCTCTCGGGTGAGAGGCGCCGCAGGCGAGAATGACGCTGTCATATTCTTTCATCAAACCGGCGGCATCCACGTCTCTGCCCACGTCCGCATTGACGACAAAGCGGACGCCCGCCTCTTCCATCAGAGCGATTCTCCGGTCAATCAGGGATTTGTCCAGCTTCATGTTGGGAATCCCGTAGCGGAGCAGGCCCCCGATCCGGTCGCGTCTCTCGTAGACCGTCACCTCATGGCCTCTCCTGTTTAAGAGCTGGGCCGCGGCAAGCCCCGACGGTCCGCTGCCCACGACGGCCACCCTTTTTCCGGTCCGGACGGCGGGCGCTGCCTCTTCCACGAGACCGTGGGCATACGCATACTCGATCACGGCTTTCTCGTTCTCCTTGGTGGAGACCGGGGCGTCGTGCACGCCGCATGTGCAGGCCGCTTCACAAAGGGCCGGACAGACCCGGCTGGTAAATTCCGGGAAGCTGTGTGTGACCATAAGCCTCCGGTACGCTTCCGCCATCCTCCCCCTGTACACCAGATCGTTGATCTCCGGCACCAGGTTCCGCAGCGGGCATCCGGAGGCCATCCCGGCAATCATCACGCCTCCCTGGCAGAAGGGAATCCCGCAGTCCATGCATCTGGCGGCCTGCTCTCTCTGCCGCGCCGGAGGGAGCTGCATATGAAATTCCCTGAAATCCGCCGTCCGCTCGGCCTCCGGCCTGACCGGGCCGTCTTTTCTCTCATATTCCAGAAAACCTGTTGGCTTGCCCATGTCCGCTCCTCCCTTAATCTCTGTTCTCACCGATAAACTTCCGGAATGCCTCGATCATCGCCGTCTCTCTTCCTGCTCCCTTTTCCTCGCCAAGTGCGGTCAGTCTGAGGATCTCCTTATAATCCGTCGGTATGATTTTCTTGAAATGCGGGACCATCTCCCCGAAACGCGCGAGCAGTTCGCGCCCTTTCCGGGACCCCGTATATTTCACGTGGTTCTCGATAATGCTCTTCAGCTCATCCCGGTCCGCCCGTGTCTCCACGTTCTCCATTCTGACCAGCTGTTTATTGAGATTTCTGTACAGGCGGTTGTCCTCGTCGAGGACATAGGCGATCCCGCCGCTCATGCCGGCCGCGAAGTTCTTGCCTGTTGTGCCCAGGACCACGACCCGTCCGCCGGTCATATACTCGCAGCCGTGCTCTCCGACGCCCTCCACGCAGGCAGTCGCACCTGAGTTCCGCACGCAGAAGCGCTCCCCTGCCATGCCGGCTATATAGGCCTCTCCGGATGTCGCCCCGTAGAGAGCCACATTTCCGACAATGATATTGTTCCCGGGATCATAGTTCGCTTCTTCCGGGGCGCGGACAATCAGTTTTCCTCCCGACAGCCCCTTGCCGAAGTAATCATTGCTGTCACCGCTTAAAGACAGCGTCAGTCCGGACGGAATAAACGCGCCGAAGCTCTGGCCTCCTGCGCCCGCACAGTGCACGGTAATCGTGTCATCCGGCAGGCCTTCCGGATGCTTCCTCGTGATTTCCGCCCCGAGAAGAGTCCCGAAGGTCCGGTCTGTATTCCCGACCGTCACGGAGAGCTCCGATTGTTTCCCCGTTAAGAGCGATTGTCTGACCGCTTCGGACGCAAGCAGAAGCTTCTCGTCCTTTGTCTCCCCGAGACGGAAATCGTACGCATTTTCCTGATGGAATACGGCCCTCATCCTGTCTGTCCCGGACATATCCAGCAGAATTCCGGACAGATCCATTTTTTTCTGCTTCTCCGACAGGTCGTCCCGCACCTTCAGGAGGTCCGTTCTGCCCACCAGCTCTTCCACCGAGCGGACACCCAGGGAAGCCATAATTTCGCGGAGCTGCCTCGCAATGAAGAGCATGAAGTTCTCCACGTATTCCGGCTTACCCGAAAATCTCTTCCGAAGCTCCGGATTCTGGGTCGCCACGCCCATCGGGCATGTATCCGACTGGCAGACTCTCATCATGACACAGCCCATTGTGATCAGCGGGGCTGTCGCAAAACCGAATTCCTCAGCTCCGAGAATGGCGGCAATCGCAACATCCCTGCCGCTCATAAGCTTGCCGTCGGTCTCAATGACGACCCGGTTTCTGAGACCGTTTGCAACAAGTGTCTGGTGAGTCTCTGAAAGTCCGAGCTCCCATGGCAGCCCCGCATTGTGAATCGACGACAGGGGCGCCGCACCCGTCCCTCCGTCATAACCGGAGATCAGGATCACGCCCGCTCCGGCCTTGGCCACGCCGGCTGCCACGGTGCCGACGCCGGCCTCCGACACGAGCTTGACAGAGATGCGGGCATTTTTGTTGGCGTTCTTCAGATCGTAGATCAGCTGGGCCAGGTCCTCGATCGAATAAATATCATGGTGGGGCGGGGGCGAAATCAGACTGACGCCCGGCGTGGAATGTCTGGTCTTTGCAATCCACGGATAGACCTTCCTGCCCGGGAGATGACCGCCTTCTCCCGGCTTTGCGCCCTGGGCCATCTTGATCTGGATCTCCTTCGCGCTCACCAGATAGCGGCTGGTCACGCCGAACCTCGCGCTGGCCACCTGCTTGATGGCGGAGCTCCTGTCATTTTCAGTTCCTGCCGAAAGAATTCTCTCTTCGCTCTCGCCGCCCTCACCGCTGTTGGACTTGCCGTGCAGATGATTCATGGCGATGGCCAGCGTCTGATGGGCCTCCTCCGAGATGGAGCCGTAGGACATGGCACCGGTCTTGAAGCGCCTGACGATGAACGCCTCGCCTTCCACTTCCGCGAGCGGCACGCCCTCCTCCGGAAGTCGGAACTCCATCAGGCTACGCAGATACCCCGTATTTTCTTCGTCGACCATACGGGTATACTCTTTGAACTTTTCGTAGTCGCCTTCCCTTGTCGCCTTCTGGAGCATGTGAATAGTCCTCGGATTGTACCGGTGTTTTTCGCCCTGGCTCCTGGACTTATGTCTCCCGGCCGCCGTCAGCTCCAGATTGACGGGAAGACCAAGCGGATCGAAGGCCCGGCTGTGCTGCTCGTCATATGCCCTGCCGATGTCCTCCAGCGTGATGCCGCCCACCCGGCTGACCGTGCCTGAAAAATAATTGCGGATCACGTCGTCAGAGATCCCGATCGCCTCAAAGATTTTGCTGCCCTGGTAGGACTGAATCGTGGAGATGCCCATCTTGGACGCGATCTTGACAATCCCGAAGAGGACAGCCCGGTCATAATCCTCCACGGCGGCATAATAGTCCTTATCCAGCAGCTCCTCCTCCGCGAGTTCCGCGATCGTCGCGTGCGCGAGGTAGGGATTCACGGCGGACGCACCGTATCCGAGAAGGGTGGCAAAATGGTGAACCTCCCGCGGTTCGCCCGATTCCAGAATCACGGACATGGCAGTGCATTTCCTCGTGTCGACCAGATGCTTGTGAACGGCCGCGACGGCCAGCAGGGACGGAAGGGCCACATGGTTCTCATCCACGCCGCGGTCGGAGAGAATCAGGATATTGGTTCCCTGGCGGTAAGCTCTGTCCACCTCCACGGCCAGGTGCTTCAGCACCCGCTCCATCGGAGTGCCTTTATAAAAGAGAGTGGACACTTTGGCCACTTTGAACCCGTCCTTTTTCAGACTCTCGATCTTCAACAGATCCAGATCACTTAAGATCGGATTCTCAATTTTGAGTACATGGCAGTTTTCCGGCTTTTCCTCCAGCAGGTTTCCGTTCTTACCCACGTAGACCGTTCTCGACGTCACGATTTCCTCCCGCTGCGCATCGATCGGAGGATTTGTCACCTGCGCAAAGAGCTGCTTGAAATAATAGAAGAGGGGCTGGTACTGCTCCGACAGTGCGGCGATCGGCGTATCCACGCCCATGGACCCGATCTGTTCCGTACCAGAAAGCGCCATGGTCAGAATCCCGTCGTGATAGTTTTCCCAGGAGTAACCGAACGCTTTCTGAAGCCGTTTTCTCTCCTCTGCATGAAGATGCGGAACTTTTCGGTTCGGGATTTTGATGTCAGAAAGATGCAGGAGGTTTGAGTCCAGCCATTCGCCGAACGGTTTCGCCTTCGCATATGTTTCCTTGATCTCTTCATCATGAACAATCTTCTGCTGCTTTGTATCAACCAGAAGAATCTTCCCCGGATGGAGGCGCTCCTTCCTGAGCACATGACTCTCGTCAAGCGGCAGGACACCCACCTCCGAAGAGAGGATCAGCCTCCCGTCGTCCATCACGTAATATCTGGAGGGGCGGAGACCGTTCCTGTCGAGAATGGCGCCCACGAGATCACCGTCGGAGAACACGATCGAGGCGGGCCCGTCCCAGGGCTCCATCATGGTGGCGTAATACTGATAAAAATCCCGCTCCTCCTGCGACAGCGTTTCATTGTGAGCCCAGGGCTCCGGAATCAGGATCAGTGCGGCCAGCGGAAGCGGCATCCCGCTCATAACCAGAAACTCCAGCGTGTTGTCCAGCATGGCGGAATCGGAGCCGCTCTGGGAGATCACCGGCAGAACCCTCGTCATGTCTTCCTCTGAAAACACGTCCGTGTGCAGGGTCTCCTCCCGGGCCAGCATCTTGTCCGCGTTGCCCTTGATGGTATTGATCTCGCCGTTATGGACAATCATGCGGTTGGGGTGGGCCCGGTTCCAGCTGGGCAGCGTATTCGTGGAGAATCTGGAATGCACGACCGCAATCGCGGATTCATAGTCCTCATCCATCAGATCCGTAAAGAAGGTCCGAAGCTGTCCGACCAGAAACATCCCCTTATAGACAATCGTGCGGCATGACAGAGAGGGCACGTACGTGCCCACGTTGCTCTGTTCAAACTCCCTCCTGACGATGTAGAGCCGCCTGTCAAAATCGAGATCCTCCCGCAGCTCTTCCGGTCTTTTGAGAAAGGCCTGGTAAATGTTGGGCATACATTCCCGCGCCTGCCGGCCCAGCACGGACGGATCCGAGCTCACTTTTCTCCAGGCAAACACGGGGACATCCGCTTTGCCGGCGATGATTTCAAACATGGACTTCGCCTGTCTCATGGCCAGGTCATTCTGAGGGAAGAAGAACATCCCGACGCCGTACTGCCGTGCGCGGGGCAGTTCGACGCCCTGTCCTTTAAGTTTCTTCGCAAAGAAAGCGTGGGGGATCTGTGTCAGGATCCCGACACCGTCGCCGGTCTTTCCTTCCGCATCCTTGCCTGCCCTGTGGTCCAGGTTTTCTACGATGGAAAGAGCGTCACAGACAAGCTGATGGCTCTTTCTGCCTTTTATGTCGATGATGGCCCCGATTCCGCAGTTGTCATGCTCAAAAGACGGATGATAAAGCCCCTCTTCGCGGATCTTTTCGAACAGTTCTGACATCTCCTTACCTCCAAAAAAAGGCGCTTCGGGCCTGTAAAAACCCGAAGCGCCTTTGCTTCCGTACAATGCATTATTGTCCGACACATTCCATATCCAACTAATAATGTTGTATTATACGGCAGCATATTTCAAAAATCAAGATATAATTTTGTCTCTCAGACTGTCACGGCCAGCTCCCCTTTCTTCAGGTCGTAGAACACTCTGCAGTCCCCTCCGCTCACATCGCAGATCCGCACGACAGAACGCATCTCCTCCGCTTCCGGAAACATGGTCCCCAGCAAGTCAGGCATACGCATCAGTTTTTCCGGATGATAGCCTTTCGTGCGGCTGTCTTCAAAGACGGCCGTATAAAGGATGTCCGCCTCCACCAGATCCTGGAAAATATGGCTTCCGTAGGACAACTCCGGATTGTATCCCGCCGAGGATTCCGCTACTTCACAGATCACTTCGAAGCCGCTGATATCCGCAAAGGTTGTCGGGACGCCAAGCTCGGGGGAGGAAGTTCCGATCCTGCCCGGCACGATCAGCATCATATGTTTGCCGGCATTTCTGAATTTCCAGTTAAGGGCCCCGATTATTTTCGCCGCCCTGTCTTTTTCATAGTAAGGCAGACTGTAATAGGAGACAGGATCAACATACACAATATAATCCAGACAGACCGATCTCGAAAGTCCCATCGAGGCCCCATAAGATCTGAGAAGAATCTGTTCCTCTCCCATTGCTTCCGGTGCGTCTACAACCTGCGTATCCCGCAGAATCTGAAGCGGCCTGCACTGCAGCAGATTGATCATATATTCGTTATTTTCGGAGAGATTGACGGTAAATTCGATATCGACCGGCTGTCCGTATTCCTGCTGGATCAGATGCATCAGTTCCTGCATCTGCCGCATCATGGTCCGGTTGCCCACGACCCCTTTGCAGGAAATAAACCGCACCGGCCGGTTCTGTCCCGTTTCGCGCAGCCGCTGTTCTGTATCGTAATCATGTTCCAGGAGAATATTCTGCAGGTATCGGGGCAGCTTTCCCTCAATCTGACTGAGAGACAGCTGCTCCAGACATCTTTTTTCCCGGTTGACCACTTCCAGCCTGCGCTGTGAAAACTGATGTTTTTCCGCTGTCGTGGAAACAATCGTCGCTTCGGGATGATCCAGGTTGCAGATCCGCGGGTAAGAGCCTTCCGTCCGGTCAACAGCCGATGTGCCAAGCCCCATGACCAGACGGAGCATTCCCGCCTCCGGGTCCAGGCAATCCAGAAGTCTGTAGGGACTGCAGGAATAACCGACGCCGGCCGCACATGGCATATAATATTCATCGTAATATGATCCGGATACTCTCTGAACCAGCAGCGCCATCTGCTCATCCCGCCCGGCAAGGCTGCGCCGTTTCCGGTAATCCAGTGCGGACAGATTCATGGAGCTTGCGTAAACCTTCCGGACCGCATTCTCAAATTCTTCCAGCCGCTCTTCCATTGTCCCGGTATTGGCGCAGAATACGGATTCATACTTGCCGGCAAAGGCATTTCCAAAGCCGTCCTCCAGAATACTGCTTGATCTGACGATGATCGGATCCTGTCCGTAGTATTCCAGCAGCTGACAGAACCGCTCCTCCATGCCTGCCGAAAACCGGCCTTTCAGAAGGCAGTCCGCAAATTCCTCCGAGAGAGAAAAATACTCTTCCTCCGAGCGCTGCCTGATCCGGAGATCCCAATAACCGTTTTCCACGATATAGGAATAATAAACATCCGATCCTATAAAAAACGAATCATGCGGTTCCAGCACCTGATATAAATCGGGTCTTCTGTTTTCAATGATCTTTCTGGCCAGCAGCATACCGCAGGCCTTCCCGCCGATCATCCCCGTACCGATCATATGATCGCGCACATAGAAGTAATCATCCGGTCCGAAATGCTTTTTGATCATATCCCGCATCTTTTCGTCGCGGCTCATCATGATGTTGCACATCCTGGCACAGGCCTCCGAAATGTCCGCGCCGCTCTCATACAGATGCCTGGCCAGATAAAAAAACCGGTCCCAGGCATCTGTATTCTGTTCGTCGCCAGGCCGCTGCTGCCGGTTCATCACCTGATAGAACCGGCTTGCGCGGACGCCGTCCAGAAGAGGACGGAAATGACCGCTTTCACGCTCATAGAGATGCGGCAGGAACATCGTCTCAGAGGACCGTCTCCACACTTTCTCCGGCCGCACATACACATTGGATCCGTCTGAATACACATCCAGAAACAGCTGGGTTGTATCCATGATTTTGGCGGTTGCCTGCTGTGAATGCTTTCCTCTGATCAGGGGGAAGAAGGCAACCGTATCCAGAAGAAACAGGAACGGACACGTCACGCGGAAGAAATTCCCCATCATCAGATCCGTCGCCCATGCCGTCTGCAGCTCCGAAAGGCAGTCAAACACATAGAACGCATCTCTCCCTTCCTTCTCGATCAGGTTATGAATCTCTACGGAAAAAGTCTCAAATCTGTGCGACAGTTCGATGTGAACCGTCCTGATTTCCGGACGGTCTTCCGCAAGCGGCGGATGTGACGCAAACCGGACATAGATAATCTTTCTTCCGTCTCTCACTGCCTGATCGAGATAAGGGCCGACAAAGAGACGGAATTCCTCAAGGGAGGATACACGCCACACGACATTGTCCCCCAGGCGTATGTTGTCAAGCGCCCTGTCCATCTCAGGTATTCCGGATTTCACACGATCAAATGCTGCCATGGCGGAATCCCCCTTTCACTGATCATCTCTCTCATTCCACGTCCTGCAATGCGGCGAAATCTTCCTCGCCGGTCCTGATCTTGACGACCTTGCTGACCGGATAGACGAAAATCTTTCCGTCTCCGATATGGCCCGTATACAGCGCTTTCTTCGCCGCCTCGATCACCTTCTGGACCGGGATGGCGCTCACGACCACCTCCAGCTTCACTTTCGGCAGAAGCGTCGCGTCGATCTCGACGCCTCTGTAGCGCTCGCCGGCACCTTTCTCGATCCCGCAGCCCATGACCTGCGTCACGGTCATGCCGGTGACGCCCAGGTCGTTCATGGCCCTCTTCAGCGCGTCATATCTGGACAATTTCGCGATAATGACCACTTTTGACATGCCCGTCTGCAGTTCCGGGACAATGCCCTCGTCCGCCCGGATGACCGGGACGGCCGCGTTCTTTCTGGCCTCCGTGGCATCTTCATAGCTGTCCGATCCGAGGTTTGTGTTCTCGTTGACGCTCATCATCATGGTGTTGGAAATATCCATGATCGAGAAGCCCGCATAGGCGGAAGGAAGCCCGTGCTCCGTCGTATCAAGGCCCGTGATCTCTTCCTCTTCGGATACTCTGAGTCCCACCGTTTTTCTGATGACGGTAAATGCAATAAAGATCGTGACCACCGTCCATGCGGCCGTGATCAGCATACCTGCCAGCTGCAGGCCGAGCTGTGTCAGGCCGCCTCCGTAAAAGAGGCCCTCCCTGATTCCCGCCACGGCAAAGCCGGGCGCTGTTTCCGTCGCGAAGAGACCGACCGCAACCGTTCCCCAGATTCCGTTGAACATATGGACCGCCACGGCTCCGACCGGATCGTCCACATGTGTCACATTGTCGTTAAACCACACGCCGAAGACCACGAGGAGACCGGAAACCGCACCGATCACGGCCGCTCCCGCGCAGTCCGTCACGTCGCAGGGAGCCGTGATGGCAACCAGCCCCGCCAGGGACGCGTTCAGGCACATGGAGACGTCCGGTTTTCCGTATTTCACCCAGGTGAAGCACATACACACGACCGTCGCCACCGCGGGCGCCACCGTCGTGGTGAGAAAGACGGAGCCCATGGTCGGCACATCCGTGGCCGCAGCCCCGTTGAAGCCGTACCAGCCCAGCCAGAGAATGAAGACACCCAGGGCGGCAATGACCAGGTTGTGGCCGGGAAACGCGTTGACCTTCGTGACCTTTCCGTTTTTGTCCCTCTCGAATTTTCCGATTCTCGGTCCCAGCATCCAGGCCCCGATGAAGGCACAGATCCCGCCGACCATATGGATGCAGTTGGAGCCCGCGTAATCGTGGAAGCCCCACTGCGTGAGGAAGCCGCCTCCCCAGGTCCAGTGTGCCTCGACCGGATAAATCACGGCGGAAATGACCGCCGAATAGATACAGTAACTGGAGAATTTGGTCCGCTCCGCCATGGACCCGGATACGATCGTCGCCGTCGTCGCACAGAAGACCAGGTTAAATACAAAGGCCGAATAGTCGAAAGACCCGTAGGCGGTAAACACGTCGAAGCTGAATCCTCCGGCGAAGCCGTGCAGAATATTCTCTCCCAGCATCAGGGAAGCTCCGCAGATGAACCACATCACGGTGCCGATGCAGAAATCCATCAGGTTCTTCATGATGATGTTGCCCGCGTTCTTGGCCCTCGTAAAGCCCGCCTCGCACATGGCAAACCCTGCCTGCATCCAGAAGACAAAGGCCGCTCCGATCAGGAACCACACCGCAAAAATCTCACTGTCGACAGCTTTCATGATTTCAGTTGTCATATTCAATACACCCCCTTGGAAAATATAAAAAGGTCATTCCGCCCAAGGCGCGGTCACGGGCTCTGGAAGCGGATCCGCTTCTCAAAAGACACCTCGCGACAGACCACACCCTTGTGGAATGACCCTTTCGGTTCGTTATTTCGTTTTTTCTTAATCCGGTGTTTCCCGTTCAGGCAAAGCACCGGACACCTCCGGATAATCAATACACGGAGAACAGCAGCTTCCCGTAGCTCGGGAAGGGCCAGTATTTCTCGGAGGAGAGCATTTCCGCCTCGTCCACGTATTTGCGCAGATCCTCCATCTTAGGCAGCACATGGTCCCGGACGGCCTCGGAAGTCCCGATAATATCAGTACATTCTTTCAGCGCTTCCAGCGCCTCTTCCAGCGCCTCTGTCTTCTCGAGAATCACATCCGTCAGTTCGGACAGCCGCTCCATGGTCGTGATCTCGTAATTGCATTTCACATGTTCGCTCACGGACTTCATGAGGGAGGTCGTCTTCGCCAGGCTGTACAGGTTCTCTTCGATGGCCGGCAGATAATTCTTTCGCACCATGTCCACCATGGTATGGCCTTCGATGTTGACCGACTTGCAGTAGTTCTCAAGCATGATTTCGCATCTGGAATGGAGCTCGCTCTCCGAAAAGATCTTGTGGGACATCAGTATCTCCATGTTTTTCGGATCCAGAAGGTGCGGCATGGCATCCGCCGTCGTCTTCAGGTTGGAGAGACCGCGCACTTCCGTCGCTTCCTTCACCCATTCTTCCCCGTAACCGTTGCCGTTGAAAAGAATTCTCTCATGCTGACTGATCGTCTCCCTGATCAGATCGTGAAGCTCATCCTCAAAATTCTTAGCCTTTTCCAGTCTGTCGGCATACTGCCTGAGGCTCTCGGCCACCGCTGCATTCAGCATGATGTTGCAGCAGGCAATACTGTTGGAGGATCCCAGTGACCGGAACTCGAATTTGTTGCCGGTAAAGGCAAACGGCGAAGTCCGGTTCCTGTCCGTCGTATCTCTGGAGAAGCGGGGCAGGGAATGAACGCCGAGCTTCATGGTCACCTTTTCCGTGCCCTCATAGGGCTTATCGTTTTTAATGGCATCCAGTATACCGGTCAGCTCGTCGCCCAGGAAGACGGAGATGATCGCCGGCGGCGCCTCGTTTGCGCCCAGTCTGTGGTCGTTTCCGGCCGTCGCCACCGAGAGGCGGAGGAGATCCTGATAGTCGTCCACGGCCTGGATCACCGCACATAAGAACAGCAGGAACTGTGCGTTCTCATGCGGCGTCTCGCCCGGGGAAAGCAGGTTTGCGCCTTCGTCCGTCGCCATGGACCAGTTGTTGTGCTTGCCGGACCCGTTCACGCCGGCGAAAGGCTTCTCATGGAGGAGGCAGGCCAGGCCGTGCTTACTGGCGACCTTCTGCATGATCTCCATGGTCAGCTGGTTGCTGTCCGTAGCCGCATTGGTCGTGGCGTAGATCGGCGCCAGCTCATGCTGGGCGGGCGCGACCTCGTTGTGCTCGGTCTTGGCCAGAATCCCCAGCTTCCAGAGCTCTTCGTTCAGCTCCTCCATAAATGCGATGACCCGCGGCTTGATGGCGCCGAAATAGTGGTCGTCCAGCTCCTGGCCTTTTGGCGGCATGGCGCCGAACAGCGTCCTGCCCGTGTAGACGAGGTCCGGTCTCTTCTCGAACATCTTCCGGTCAATCAGGAAATACTCCTGCTCGGGCCCGACGCTCGTCCGCACATATTTCACTTCCTTCCCGAAGAGTTTGAGCACCCTCTTTGCCTGCCGGTTCAGCGCCTCCATGGAGCGGAGCAGCGGCGTCTTCTTGTCCAGCGCGTCGCCCGCGTAGGAACAGAAGGCCGTCGGGATGCACAGCGTATGATCTTTGATAAAGGCATAGGAGGTCGGATCCCACGCCGTATAGCCCCTGGCCTCGAAAGTCGCCCGGAGGCCGCCCGAAGGGAATGAGGAGGCGTCGGGCTCGCCCTTGATCAGTTCCTTGCCGGAGAATTCCATGATGACCCCTCCGTCCGGCGAAGGCGTGATAAAGCTGTCGTGCTTCTCCGCCGTGACGCCGGTCAGCGGCTGGAACCAGTGGGTGAAATGGGTGGCCCCCCTCTCCACGGCCCAGTCGCGCATCTCCTCGGCGACCGCGTCGGCAATCGACTCCTCCAGGTCGGCATTTTCGTCAATTGTCTTCCTCAGTGAGCGGTAGACATCCGCCGAGAGCCTGGCACGCATCTCTCTGTCATCAAATACCATGGATCCGAAAAGCTCCGGTACACTCTGTTTCTTCATAATACGACTCCTCCTTTTCCCCTTCCGGATATTGTTTGCACCGTATGGTGAATGGTTCCATATCTGTTTACTCGCCGCTGGCCCCGTAATTGGAGAGCACCCGCGCCGACGGGTCCGTCACGTTGCAGCCTTCCCAGTTTCTGTTGGGCATCCAGAAATCCGTCACCATGTGAGACTGTCCCGGATAATACGTTTCGAAGATGTCCCGGTAGAGCAGGGATTCCTTCGTAAAAGGTCTCGCGTGATCATATTTTCTGATGCCCGCTTCATAGGCTTCGTCCGAATAGACGCTCTCCGCGTACTCCGTCAGGTCATCCTTCAGCGAATGCCCCACCGCATCCGAAAAAGCCGCCTTTTCTCTCCACAGAATCGATTCCGGTATCAGGCCGTCCTTTTCGAAGGCGTGGCGGAGCAGATATTTTCCTTTCCCGTACCGGTTCATCTTTTTTTCCGGATTCACGGACATACAGTAGTCCACAAAGTCCAGGTCCCCGAACGGCACCCTGGCCTCCAGAGAGTTGACGCTGATGCAGCGGTCTGCCCGGAGCACGTCATACATATGAATCTCCCGGATCCTCTTCTCCGCTTCCTTCTGGAAGGCATCCGCATCCGGCGCGAAATCCGTATATTTATAGCCGAAAATCTCGTCCGAAACCTCGCCGGTCAGGATCACCCGGACACCGGAAGTCTCGTGAATCGCCTTACAGACGAGATACATGCCGACGGAGGCCCTGACGGTCGTGATGTCATAGGTTCCCAGCGCTTTGATCACGTCTTTCAGCGAATGCAGCACGTCCTCCTTCGTGATGATGACTTCGTGGTGGTTTGCATGAATGTAATCCGCCACGGTCCGCGCGTACTTGAGATCGATCGCGTCCGTGTCCATCCCGATGGCCCAGGTCTCGAGGGGCTTATCGGACAGAGACGCGGCAATCCCGCACACAAGCGAGGAATCAAGGCCGCCCGACAGGAGAAAGCCCACCGGGCTGTCGGAATCGAGCCTCTTTTTGACGCCCTCGATCAGGAGATCGCGGATCCTCCCGCAGATCTCATCCGTGTCGCCGTCCGTGTATCCGGACACCTCCGACAGATCGCGGTATTTCGTAAACACGCCGTCCTTAAAGTAATGTCCCGGCGGGAAGGGCCGGATCTGTCCCACCAGCTCCGTCAGGTTTTTCGGCTCGGACGCGAACACATATGTGCCGTCTTCCCTGATCCCGTAATACAGGGGCCTGATGCCGAGCGGGTCCCTGGCCGCCACGTAGCAGTCATTCGTCTTGTCATACAGAATCATCGCAAATTCCGCGTCCAGCATCCGGAACATCTCCGTTCCGTACTCCTGATAGAGCGCCGGCAATATTTCACAGTCGGAATCGCTGATAAAGCGATACCCCTTTTCCGTCAGATCCCGCTTCAGTTCCCTGAAGCCGTATATCTCTCCATTGCACACGAGAAGGATTTCCGCCTCCGTCGGCGCAGGGAACTCTTCCGGTCTTCCCTGCGCTTCCGGAAACGGGAGAGTCGTTCTCTTCCCGAATGGAAATGGCTGCATTCCGCTGTCCGTGATTCCCATGATGGAGAGCCTGTTGAAACCGAGCCAGCCGTTTCCGGTATTGACGATCCGGCTTTTGTCAGGCCCCCGGGAATTAGTCTTCAGGAGGGCTTCCTTTATCTCTGCAAAATCTCCGTTTCTTCCGCAAAATCCAAGTACTCCGCACATGACTGTCCCTCCTGTCCTCTTTCACGCATCCGGGAATCCGATCCTAAGCGGAAAGAATTCCTTAAAACGCGAAAAGGCGCCCTGGATTTTCATCCAAGACGCCTTTGTCTTTACGAGTATGAATTCTAGTCTTTTCTTTCTTTTCTGTCAAGTATTATTCGTAACTAATATTTTTAAACATATTAGCTTTCGGGGACATTTCCGCTCTCACAGGCAGTGGCACGCCGCCATATGCCCGCCGCCGAAATCCCTCATTTCCGGTATTTCCTCCCGGCACCGGTCCGTCGCGTAGGGACATCTGGTCCGGAAGCAGCACCCGGAGGGAGGATTGACGGGGCTCGGAATCTCTCCCTGAAGAAGCCTGCGCTCCTCATCCCTCCTGTGGGGATCCGTCTTTGGTATGGCATTCAGCAAGAACCCCGTATAGGGATGCAGCGGACGGGCATAGAGCTCCTCCTTGGGCGCGATCTCGCAGAGATGCCCGAGGAACATCACCGCCACGCGGTCCGCTATGAAATACACCACCGATAAGTCATGGCTGATAAAGAGGCTCGCGTGGTTCATCTCCTCCTTCAGGCGCTTCAGCAGATTCAGGATCTGGCTCCTGACGGACACGTCCAGAGCGGAGACCGGTTCGTCGCAGACCAGGATCTCGGGATTTAAGGCAATCGCCCTCGCGATGCCGATTCTCTGCCGCTGCCCGCCGGAGAACTGATGCGGATACCGGTAGAGGAAGTCTCCCGCCACGCCGGTTTTCTCCATCAGTTCCAGCACTCTCTCCGTCGTCTCCTCTTTCGAGCCGCACATATGGTACGTCTTCAGAGGCTCCGCGATAATATCCCGGACCGTCATTCGCGGGTCCAGACTGGCATACGGATCCTGAAACACCATCTGCATGTGCGGACGGACAGCTTTAAAGGCCTTCTCGGGCATCCCCGTGATCTCGACATCATGGAAGTACACGCTTCCCGACGTCGCCGGCAGGAGACGCAGAAGCGTGCGCCCGAGCGTGCTCTTTCCGCAGCCGGACTCCCCGACCAGGGCCAGCGTCTCCCCCGCGGCAATCCCCAGGGTCACGTCCGTCACGGCGTGCAGGGTCTGTTTCTTATTGGTCAGAAATGTTTTGGTCAGATTCTCACACCGAAGGAGGGCCTCCCCGCTCTTCTGTTCAGTGGCAGCTGACGGTTCACTCATCTTCACCCCTCCGTTTCATGTAAAAAGCAGCGGCTGAAATGGTCTTCTCCGACCGCTTTCAGCTCCGGCATCTCTTCGCGGCATCTGTCCTGTGCCTTCTCACATCTTCCGCAGAACGCACAGCCCGCTCCCAGCCGCAGAAGGTTGGGCACCGCCCCCGGGATCGCGTACAGGTATTCCTGATCCCCGCCGATGACCGGCATGGAATGCAGGAGGCCTCTTGTGTACGGATGAGCCGGATGATCGAAGATCTCACAGACGGAACCGCTCTCCACGATCCTGCCGGCATACATCACATAGACAAAATCACAGATTTCCGCGACGACCCCCAGGTTGTGGGTGATCAGAAGGATGCTCATGCCGCTTTCCCTGCATTCCTTCTGCATCAGCTGCAGAATCTGCGCCTCGATCGTCACGTCCAGCGCCGTCGTCGGCTCGTCGGCGATCAGAAGACGGGGCCTGCACACCATGGCCATCGCGATCATGACCCGCTGCCGGAGCCCGCCGGACAGCTCATGGGGATAACACGAATACCGCTTCTCCCCCTCCGGTATCCCGACATGCTCAAACATGTCTAGGACCAGCTTCTTTGCCTCCGCCCTTTTTTCGGCCTTGCCGTGTACGAGAATGGCCTCCTCCACCTGGCGCCCCACGCGCAGAACCGGATTGAGGGACGTCATCGGCTCCTGGAAAATCATGGACATCTCATTCCCGCACAGCTTCCGCAGCTCTTTATCCGGCAGCCCGACCAGCTCCTTATCCATAAAACGGATGGATCCGCTCTCGATTCTGCCCGGATAGCGCAGAAGTCCCATGACGGATTTGGCCGTCATGCTCTTCCCGCAGCCGGATTCCCCCACAAGGCCGATGATCTTTCCCTGGGGAATCACAAGATCCACCCCGTTTACGGCGCGCACGACTCCGCTGTCCGTAAAAAACGAGGAATGCAGATCTCTTATTTCAAGCACATTTTCTTTGCTCATCGTTTACCTCTGCCCCCGTGTCTTTTTGTTTCGCCTCTCCCGCTCACCTGGTCTGCAGATACGGATCCAGCACGTCCCGGAGTCCGTCTCCCAGAAAGTTGAAGGCCAGCACGATAATCATGATGGCGACGCTCGGCGCGAGCGCCAGCCAGGGCATTGAAAACAGAAACTGTTTCGACTGATTGACCATCAGGCCCCAGGATGCGGCGGGAGGCTGCACGCCGATTCCCAGGAAGCTCAAGGTGCTCTCCGACAGGATGCAGGACGGCACGTTCAGCGTATAGAGCACGATCAGCGAAGGAATACAGTTGGGCAGAATATGGCGGAACATGATCTTCCACTTTCCGACGCCAATGGATCTCGCTGCTTCCACGTAGTCCGCCTCCTTCAGGCTCAGTGTCTGCGAGCGGACCACTCTGGCCACGCTGGCCCAGCCGGCCAGGGCCAGGGCCGCGAAAATGCAGACGATCGAATTCGCATATCGGCCCATCGTATACATGAGCACCATCGTCAGAAGGAGCGACGGGAAGGACAGCATGATATCGGCGAGGCGCATAATCACATAGTCGACCTTTCCCCCGAAGAAACCGGCGGCGAGCCCGAGGACAATCCCGATCACCAGAGAAATGGCGGGCGGGATGATGCCGATCACGAGGGACACCCTGGCCCCGTAGAGAATCCGGGTAAACACGTCTCTCCCGAGCTCGTCCGTTCCGAATATGTGAGCGGAGCTCGGCTTCTGCAGCCGCGCCAGAAGATCCTGCTGCGCCTCTCTGTAAGGAGTGAGGAAAGGCGCGCATGCCGCCAGTATGATCACGGCCACGATCACGAAGGCGGAAATGACGGCCAGCGGATTCTGCCTGCACAGCCGGCGGAGCTTGGCCTTCACCCCGTCCTTTTCCCCGATTTCCGCATTGATGTTCACATTTGCTTCCGTTGCCATCATATTACGCCTCCCTGCGGATTCTCGGATCCAGCACCGCATAGAGGAAATCCGCCAGCAGATTTCCCAGAATCACGATCACCGTCGTAAACAGAATGGTTCCCTGCAGCAGAGGCATATCCCTGTTCTGGACGGCATCCGTCGCCAGGCGTCCGATTCCCGGAATCGAAAAGACGCTCTCCGTGATCACGGCTCCCGACATCATGGATGACAGCTGCAGCGCCATCATGGTGATGACCGGCAGCATGGCGTTCTTCAGGGCGTGTCCGAAGATCACGGCCCCTCTCCGGAGTCCCTTGGCCCTTGCGGTATCGATATAATCCGACTGCATCACTTCGATCAGGCTGGAGCGGGTCATGCGGGCGATACTGCCGGCGCTGTTCCAGCCGAGCGCGATGGCGGGCAGAATCATGGACTTGAGGCTGCCGTCACTGGTCAGCGGAAAGAGCTTGACTTTGAAAGCCAGAAAATACTGTAGCGCGAGAGCGACCATGAAAATCGGCACGGAGACGCCCGCGAGCGACAGGGTCATAAAAATCCTGTCGGGCGGCCTGTTCTGCGTGACGGCCGCTACAATGCCGGTCAGAAGTCCGATGACCCAGGCAAAGAGCGCGGCCATCACCGCCAGCTTCACCGTGTGCGGGAAAGCCTGCAGAATGATGTCCGTCACCGGCCGCTTCATGATATAGCTGACACCCAGATCCCCGTGCAGCACTCCCAGCACATAAGAAAAAAACTGCTGCATCAGCGGCTTGTCCAGATTCATGGCCTTTGTGAGGCGGTCAATCGTATCCTGGCTGTAATGCTCCCCCAGAAGAATCGAGACGGGGTCTCCCGGAATAATCCTGAGCATAATGAAAATCAGCAGCATCACGCCCAGAAGCACCGGAATCATACTGAGCAGACGCTTCAGCACTCGTTTCATATATCTTTCCTCTCCGTTCAAAGCCGCCCGGCCTGTCTTTTGCCATACGGAAGCTCCACAAAAAGCAGGTCAGCCTTCCGGCATAAACGGGGAAAGCGGACCGCTGACGCGGCCGCCTTCCCCGCACAAAGCAATTTTACCAACAAACAGTGATCATTTCATTGTCACGCCGTATACATTGAAATCACTGTATCCCGCCCAGTGGGGAACGAAGTGTTCGATACGGTCGCTTAAGACATACTGATGCTGCAGTGAAAACAGCGGAATCCACGCGGCGTCTTCTTCGACGATCTTCTTCTCGAGCGCCGCATACTCGGCCATTCTTTCCTTCTCGTCAGTGATCGCGCGCGCAGCGGCCACCCTTGCCATCACGTCCGTATCTTCGTAATTGATCGAACGCCCCTTGGTGCTCTCCGCGGAGCCGAAGAAGGTGTCGATGATATTGGACGGATCATTGTAATCGAGTGTCCAGGGAGACGTGAACGAAGACATCTCTCCGCTCTTTCTCTTGGCCAGCCAGCCGGACTCGTCGTAATTCTCGATGTGTGCCTTCACGCCGATCTCCTGCAGGTTCTGCTCGAATACCTGGAGAATCGCCGCGCGGTTTGCGCTGGCGGAAGAATCCGCTGCCAGTTCCAGCTCGAATCCGTTCTCATAGCCCGCTTCCGCAAGGAGCTTCTTCGCGCCTTCCGGATCATATTTCAGCCATCCCTGGTTGTCTTCCGTGTAGCCGATCGAGCCGGCCGGATAGATTCCGTCGACCAGGACGCCGTTTCCGCCGAAGACCGCATCCAGGATGCCCTGGCGGTTAATGGCCATCTGAAGGGCCTTGCGGACCCTGACGTCATCCATCGGCTTCACCTGTGTATTCATGGTGATGTAATATGTGCCCAGGCGGTTGACTGCCACCATCTTGTCCGCATACTGTGTCTGGTAGACGGACTGTACGATAGAGGAATCGATGAAATCGCAGTCCAGAATATCGATGTCGCCGTTCTGGAAAGCCATATTCATGGAAGCGGCTTCCGGATAGACCTTGTACACGACTTCATCCGGCGTGTTGCCCGGCTCCTTCCAGGAGTGCGGGTTTCTGACCAGCGTCAGGCTGTCGTTGGTCTTCCATTCCTTGACCATGTAGGGACCGGAACCGATCGTTTTCTCCGGAACCATGCCGAAATCATCGCCGGCTTCTTCCAGGTTCTTCTTGCTCATGATGCAGCAGGTCGGCGTGGCCAGCACGGAGAGGAAACCGGCAAAAGGCTCCTCGAGCGTGATGTCGAAATGCGTGGCGTCTTTCACCGTAAGTCCGGCGAGCTTGTCCGCCTTGCCGTCGAGAAGATCCTGCGCGCCCTTGATGCAGGTGGTGAAATCCGTCTGCACGCTGTCTTTCAGCGCAAACATTCTGGTAAAGGTGGCTTCCACGTCCTCCGCGGTCAGCTGTGTCCCGTCGGAGAAATACACGTCGTCTCTCAGCGTGAACGAGTAGGTCAGTCCGTCTTCGGATACGGTGTACTCCTTTGCGATGCTGTTGACCAGCTCGGAGCTTCCGTCTTCCTTCCGCTCCACCTCGAGCAGGCGGTCGAAGATACTTAAGGGCACCGCGTAATTATCCGTCGTCCGGTGTACGTCCATCGTCTGGATATCCTTGCTCCAGGCAAGCTTGAGGACCTTTCCTTCATCCGCCGGCACACTCACGGCAGCGGCCGCGGTCAGCACGCTGACCATAATGGTTGTCAGTAAAGATCTGATTTTCATAAAAAATAAATCCTCCCTTTATTTTATTGAAAAATACAATGCTGCTGATTTTGAAAATTACGGCTGGATGTCAGCCCAGTCGTCGTCGGCGTTCAGGTCGTTGATCACCCATTTGAACCCCTGCACCGCGTCATGTATATCATCTTTTAATGACATGCCCATCCTCCCGCTTCTCTTTTAAATATCAGTTATTGTATCACGAAAACGCGGACTTGTCTTTATGAAGTCCCGTAATCCGTCATGGCGGCAAAGAGGGGAATCACGTTGACGACAGGCTCTTCATAGGGATGGACGGTGCGGATTGCCTTCATCACATCCCCGAGCTGCTCCGCCCGGATCGTGACCTCCACTTTCAGTTCTTCTTCCGTGCTGACTTCTCCCGTCTCCCCGATATAGGGATCCGTCCCCTCGAGGGGGCGCCAGGTACTGGTCACCCGGCTCACCGACAGGCAGCTGTCATAATTGCCGATATGGCCCGCGTCCGCATCGCGCAGGGCCTTCTGCAGATCCGCGAAGTGCGGTTCCGGTATATAGATTTCAAGCTTCAGGTATTTCATACTTATCCCCCGTTTCTTCAACACAATCCACTTGACGCAGATTCCCGTTTTTCTCTAAAATAGCGGTTATATCACATACTCAGCCACATCACTTACAGACGGGAGTCATGCATTCAAAATGGAAACGACCAGTCAGAAACAGTCCATGGTAAAAGATCTCACACAGGGAAGCGTCGCGCGCCAGTTATTTACCTTTGCGGCGCCGCTTTTTGTCGCCAACGTGCTGCAGGCCGTCTACAACATCGTCGACATGATCATCGTCGGCCAGGTCATCGGCGGCAGCGGCATGTCCGCCGTTTCGATCGGCGGCGACGTGTTGGGCCTCCTGACCTTTCTGGCCATGGGCTTTTCCGCCGCCGGCCAGGTCATCATCGCCCAGTACGTCGGAGGCAGGCATTATGACCGGCTGCAGAAGCTGATCGGGACCATGTTCACCTTTCTTCTCGGTGCGGCCCTCGCGATCTCCGTCATCTGCTTCCTCATCCGCTCGCAGATTCTGCACTGGCTCAACACACCGGCGGAATCGTTTGCCTACACGATGGACTACATGGTGACCTGTATCGTCGGCCTCGTCTTCATTTACGGCTATAACATCGTGTCCGCGATCCTCCGCGGCATGGGCGACTCCAGGCGGCCCTTCGTCTTCATCGCCATCGCGGCCGTGCTGAACACAGTGCTCGATCTCCTGTTTGTCGCCGTTTTTCACATGGAAGTCTTCGGAGCCGCGCTGGCCACCGTCATCGGACAGGCCGTAAGCTTCCTCATCTCCCTCGTCTACCTCTACCGGCGCCGAGAGATGTTCGGCTTCGATTTCAGACCGTCTTCTTTCCGGATCGACATCGCGAGCCTGAAACGCCTTCTCTCTCTCGGCATCCCCATGGCCATCCAGTCCGCAGCCATCATGATCTCCAAAATCGTCCTGACGAGCTGGATCAATTCGGAGGGCGTGATCTATTCCGCCCTGTCGGGAATTTACAACAAGACCGGCATGATGTTCGGCGTCGTCGCCAATTCCTTCACGACGGCCGGCAGCTCCATGGTCGGACAGAATATCGGCGCCCGCAAATACGGCCGCGTCTCAAAAGTGGTCAGGTGTGTGGCCATCGCGGGCCTCACCTTTTCGACCGCCTTCAGCGCGTTTATTCTGCTCTTCCCCAAGGCCGTCTGCGAGATGTTTACCGGGGACCAGGCCGTCCTGGCCGTATCATCCATGATCATTGTGCCCATTGTGCTCAATGCATACGGCGCGGCTACCCGGTCGCCCGCTTTCGCCGTGATCAACGGCTCCGGCAACTCGCGGCTCAATCTCCTGGTCGCCCTTCTGGACGGCATGCTGGCCAGGATCGGGCTCGCTTATTTCCTCGGCTTCGGCCTGGGCTTAAAGCCCTTAGGCTTCTGGTACGGGGACGCCCTGGCCGGCTTTATGCCCATCATCATCGGCGGCGTCTTTTATCTGTCCGGCAGATGGAAAACATAAAGCGCGGCATTTACGTCTTCTTTATGATTATAGTGTAAGCCGCACGCAGCCGTGGGCTCTGGCAAAGGGTCCCGGGAGAATACGCGTTCCCCGGTGTTCGCCGAAATAATCCGTATCGAACGTGATCGGCGTGCCGTCCGGGTTCTCAAAAGGCTCCTCCGGCTCAAACGCTTTGCCCAGGGTATCCGTACTGATCATCCGGCAGGACATATCGTCAATATACTGATACAGATCCGTTTTCAATACATAGCCCGCCTCCGTCTCTTCGACGTCCGCGCTGACCGTATGCGCCGCATCGACCAGGCCGTTCTGTTCCGCGCGGTAAGCCCTGGCCCCGTTGAAGTATACATTTCCTTCCGACCAGACCGGCAGGTGTCCTTCGTGGGCACTCTCAAGCTTCGCCATATCCGGCGTGTCGGTGTCCATGTCGAACTGCGCAATCCACTCCTCATATGTCGGGTATTCGTCCCATACAAACGTTCCCGCCGCCCGGTTTTCCCGCAGCATTTCATCGCGGCTGTCGCTTCGTACGAGATAGTCATCGGAGGGCCATTTCTGAATAAAAATATTATTGCAGAAGCGGTCGTCTCCGTGCAGGATCGTCATGAAGCCCATGACCTCGGTGCGGTGCGGAATATGGTAGGGCGTATATCTTAATCCCGTCCCTTCTCCGACAAAGGTAAACGCGCCGCAGATCAGATTATGGACCATGGCGACGCCTTCCGTCGCGATGCGCAGGGACACGTCGGACATCAGAATATTGTGGTCGATCAGGGTCGGCCCGTGTCCCACTTCGACAAAAATATCCTGGCTCGACATGCCGCCTTTCAGAGGCTTCGCAAAGTCCGGCTTCTGATTGTCATGGAGAAGATTTCCGGTGATCCGGGTGCCCTGGGCCTCCCAGTCGCACCAGATGCCCATAGTGCAGTGATGGATATGATTCCGCCGCATGATCACGTCGATCGCGGCGTGCATCTTGATGCCGGCGATCTCCGCGCCGCCCAGCTCCATCATGTTGTTGATGTGATGGATATGGTTGTCCTCGATCACGCTGAAGACGCCGCCCATGCGCCCGATGATGCCGCCCTGCTCGCAATGATGAATATTGCACCGCCTCACGATATGGCTGCCGATCTTCTCCTTGAGCCATCCGTGGTACTGTCCCCTGCACACGGCGTCCCGCTCCATCTGGGTCGGGCTCTTGACATGCTTCGTCGTGAAATAATGATCATTCTCCGGGTCATAATATTTGCCCAGGCCGATGCCTGCGCATTTGGAATTGCAGATCTCGCAGTCCTCGATGATCCAGCCTTTCGACCAGTGGGGCCCGATCATGCAGTCCTGGAAAGCGGCCGGCGGCGCCCATGTGGTCGCGGCCTTGTCGATCTTAAAACCGGAGACGGTGATATAGCCGAGGCCAGTCTTCGAGGGCATGAAGCATTCCCTGCGGACGGTGAACTCCACCAGTTCTTTATTCGGGTCCGCCTCCTGGAAATTGCAGTAAAAGACCGTCTCTCTGCCGTCCTCCGACTGCTCCGAATACCACTTGTACACGGATTCCTCCGGGACCCAGGACACTACACTCTTGTTATCCGAGGCGCAGTCTTCTCTGGAGACGGCTTCATAGAGCGCCCTCCCGTTCAGAAAAACCGATCCGGTGTGGCGGGATTTCCCCGCAAAGTACCAGTCCCCGTACACATATGTCGTATACGGATTGTAAGATCCGAAAATACTGTTGTCCACCGACGCTCTCCAGAGCTTCCCCTGCTTCTCCCAGCCGGACAGCACTTCGGCGCCCGTGATGACGGCTTCGTTCTTCCGGACACTGCGGTACGTGATTCGCGCATCTTCTCTTCCGCCATTAAACGGATCGACATATTCTCTGTAAATACCCGGCGCAACCAGCACGTCATCGCCCGGCTGCGCAAGACGCGCCGCATCCGAGATGCGGCGGAACGGTCTTTCATTTGAGCCGTCGCCCCGGAAGGCGGCATTCTGATCGACATACCATTTCATAAATCTGTTCCTCCCTATAAGAATTTTCCCGTCACACTGTCTCTGTTCCGCCGGATTTCCTCCGGTGTCCCCCGGGCCACGATTCTGCCGCCCGCATCTCCTCCTCCGGGCCCCATGTCAATGACATAATCCGCATTCCGGATCACGTCCAGATCGTGCTCGATCACAATCACGGTAGCGCCGCCGTCGATCAGGCTCATAAACACGGAGAGCAGCGTCTCCACATCGAGAGGATGCAGCCCGATGGTCGGCTCGTCAAACACAAAGACGGAATCCGCCTGCGCCTTTCCCATCTCGCTGGCCAGCTTCAGCCTCTGGGCCTCGCCGCCGGACAGGCCGGGGGTCTCCTCTCCCAAAGTCAGATAGCCGAGTCCGAGGTCGTGCAGCACCTGCAGCTTCCGCGCCACTGACGGAAGATCCCTGCAGGCCTCCAGCGCTTCATCCACGCTCAGGTCCATGACCTCCGGGAGTGACAGTCCTGCACTCTCCTTCTTCGGAATCCGCCGGATGAGCTCCGCCGTCTTCGAATATCTGGAACCCCCGCATTCCGGACAGGGAATATTGACATCCGGCAGAAACTGCACGTCCAGGCTGATGGAGCCGGTCCCGTCGCATACCGGACAGCGCAGTTTTCCCGTATTATAGGAGAAGTCGCCTGCTTTATACCCGCCCGCCTTCGCGTCCGGCGTCTTTGCATAAGCCTTGCGGAGTTCGTCGTGTACATCCGCGTAAGTGGCCACCGTGGATCTCACATTGATGCCGATCGGAGTGGAATCAATCGGTTTCACATGAAGGATGCCCTCCGCTCTGATCTCTTTTACATGAGGAGGCAGCGCCTCCCCCTGGAGACTTTTCTGAAGCGCCGGAATCAGGCTCTCCAGCACAAGGGTCGTCTTTCCGGAACCCGAGACGCCGGTCACGGCAATCAGCCTGCCCTTGGGGAAATCCGCCTCCAGAGGCCTCACCGTGTGGATGGCACCGGTGGACAGGTGAATGCACCCTTCCGCAAACAGTTCTTCCGCCGCCGCGTGGCGGCCCGTATCAATTACTTTCTTTCCGGTCAGAAACGGAGCGATCGCGGAAGAAGGATTCCGCCCGACGTCCTCCGGCGTCCCCTGCGCGATCACCGTGCCGCCTCCGGCGCCGGCCCCCGGTCCCATCTCGATCAGATAATCCGCTTCCTTAAGGATATTCGTGTCGTGATCCACGAGAATCACCGAATTGCCGTCCGCGAGCAGGTCTCTCATGACCCCGGCCAGACCCTTCTGGTTGGAAGGATGCAGTCCTGTCGACGGCTCGTCCAGCACATACAGAACGCCGGTCGTGCGGTTCCGCACGGCCCTCGCCAGCTGCATCCGCTGCCGCTCTCCCGTGGAGAGCGTGGAGGCACTCCGGTCCAGTGTGAGATAAGAGAGCCCCAGATCCATGAGTCTCTTTGCCGCACCCCGGAAGGAATCCCGGATGCTCTCCGCCATAGGCCGCATTTCTTCCGGCAGAAGAGACGGCATCCCGTCGACCCAGTCCGCGAGATCCGACAGCGTCATCTGACAGACATCAGCCAGAGACTTTCCCCCGATTCTCGGCGCGCGGGCCGCTTCGGACAGCCTCGTCCCGCCGCAGTCCGGGCAGATATCCTGCCGCAGAAATTTCTCCACCCGCTTCATGCCCTTTTCGTCCTTTACTTTTGACAGGGCATTCTCGACTGTATAGGTGGCATTGAAATAGGTGAAGTCCATATCGCCGGCCGCGCCGCTGGTCCGGTTCTGGTAGATGATATTCTTTTTGACCGCCGGTCCGTGGAAGACGATCTCCCGCTCCTTCTCCGTCAGATCCTTAAAGGGGACGTCCGTGCGGACCCCCATCTCCCGGGCAATGTCCTTCATGAGCGACCACATCAGCGTCTGCCAGGGGGCCACCGCCCCCTCATCAATCGTCAGAGATTCGTCCGGCACCAGGGTGGACTCATCCACGATCCGCACGATCCCGGTCCCGTCGCAGCGCCGGCAGGCTCCCTGGCTGTTAAAGGCGAGTTCCTCTGCCCCGGGCGCAAAAAACGTCTCCCCGCACACCGGACAGACAAGCGGAAGCCCCGCCGCCACATTGAGGGAGGGCTTCAGATAGTGTCCGTTCGGGCACCGGTGCTCCGCCAGCCGCGAAAACATAAGCCGCAGATGATTCAGCAGCTCCGTCCCCGTTCCGAAGGTGCTGCGGATCCCCGGCACACCCGGCCGCTGCCGGAGGGCCAGTGCCGCGGGCACATAGAGGACTTCGTCCACCTGCGCTTTCTCCGCCTGCGTCATCCGGCGCCTCGTATATGTGGACAGGGCTTCAAGATACCGCCTCGACCCTTCCGCATACAGGATCCCGAGCGCCAGGGAAGATTTGCCGGACCCCGATACCCCGGCAATCCCGACGATCCGGTTCAGCGGAATCTCCACATCTATGTTTTTCAGGTTATGTACTTTTGCGCCGCGCACAAGTATGCGGGACGGTCTCTCGCTGTTCTGTCTCATTTCGTCCTGTCCGTTCATGCTTTTTATCTGTTCAGGCTTTCCGCCAGACGTCGGTTGCGGATTGTTCCGCGCCTGACGCCGTAATCATTGTATTGCCTTTCCGGCTCAGAAGCAATGCCCCGGCCGGCAGAAGCCATGCCCGGCCGGCTGAGACCTTGCCCGGCCGCGCAGGACTGATTTTCTATCCTTTTGGCCGCAATTTGTCTCCCGAAACCGTGGACTATTCCGCTTTACACCGGTGGCGGCGAAGATTTCGGAAACATTTTAAAAAGTAGCCGCCCATTTATGAGGCCCGCTTTGAACCACGGGCGAAGGAAATCGAAATCTTACTAAATGTAGATGCCCACTTATGGAACCACCTTTCAACCACGAGCAAAGGAATTCGGAATCTTACTAAATGTAGATGCCCGCTTCTCAAGCCTGCTTTGAACAATGGGCGAAGGAATTCGAAAGCTTCCTAAAAGTAGACGCCCGATTATAAAATTTGCTTTCAATCAGGGGCGAAGGAAATCGGAATCTTCCAATAAGTAGACGCCCGATTATGAAATTTGCTTTCAACCAGGGGCGAAGGAAATTGGATTCTTCCAAAATGTAGATGCCCGATTATGAAATATGCCTTGAACCACTGGCCAAGGAATTTAAGAAATATCATATAGTGGATGCCCGCCGGCAATTTTCCTGCCAAAACCGCAAGGGGAAGCGGAAAACTCAGCAGGGTAACAGAAAACCGCGGCAGATAGCGGAAAACCACGGCGGGTAGCGGAAAACCAAGCGGGGCAGCAGAAAACCGCGGCAGAAGACATAACACACTGTAGAAAAACTGCGAAAAGCGGGAGTGTGCCCACTCCCGCTCTTCACAGTGTCTTTCTCTATGTTGTTAAAAAGGGATTTAATGTCTCAAAAAACCGGTCCAGGAAAAAGGGCTTCTCCACAAATGCGTTCATGCCCGCCGCAAGCGCCTCGCTCCGGTCCTGCTCATATACATTTGCGCTTACCGCCACGATCGGCACGGACGCTTTCTCTGCATCCCTGTTTTCCCGGATCCGCCTCGTCGCCTCCAGCCCGTTCATATTCGGCATCATGATATCCATCAGAATCAGATCATAGTACCCGGCCGGCGCCTGTTCAAGCATCTCCGCACAGATTTTTCCATCCCCGGCAAATTCCACCTCTGCTCCGGCCTGTCTCAGGATCTCCGCCGCGATCTCGCGGTTCATGTCGATATCATCCGCCACAAGAATCCTTTTCCCCGAAAAGTCGCATTTCAAAAATGCGTCTTTCCGCGCTTTTGCTCTCATGTTCAGGTACTCTCCGAGTTCCTCTGCGCTGACGGGATACAGCTCCTCATCCAGTTTCCCCCGGTCCTCATAGGTGACCCGCATCAGGCGGTCAATCGCTTTCAGCAGATACTCTCCCGAAATCCGGATGCTGTTCAGATAATGCATCACCTGTTCGGGCTCATTTTTATGCAGATCCGCCAGTCCGACGCAGCCCAGTATAATGTGCAGCGGCGTCCGGATATCATGAGACATGCTGAAGATCTGCAGTAATCTTGAAGGCTGCTCCTCATCGATGCATTCTCTCAGCAGGTCATTTACCGTCACGCCCAGAAGATCCGCCAGTTTCGGAAAGAGAGCCATATCCGGATAAGAAAGATCTCTCTCCCATTTTGAAACCGCTTTGTCTGTCACACCCAGTTTCTCCGCCAGAAAGGCCTGTGTCATATGATTCTGCAAACGCAAAGAGCGAATATAAAAACCAAGTGTCGATTTTCGCACGTCTTTTACCTCCCACGCTTAAGATAACATGTGAAGTGCGCCAAAACAATCGACACCTGGTTTACCTCATCTGCCTCAGGTTATGAGCCCCGCCTCCGCAGGTCTTCTTCATCTCCTCCTGTTATAAAAATCAGAATGACGGATTTTCGGCAAGGAAATCTTTCAGCACCCGAAGCCCTGCAGACGGCACGCAGAAGCGCTCTCTCGTGGTCTGTATTTCCCGGTATACGTCTTCCAGGTCAAACCACCGGACCTCATCGACCTCACTCTTCTGAAGCGTGAGGCCATCGATCCTCACGGGCTCCCTGTAAACAAATACACTGGTCACCTCATTATCCCGGAACGGCTTTCCGTGAAATTCCTTTTCAAACTGAATCCGGAACATACCGGCAAACATGAGATCCGAAGGCTGTGCCGCAATCCCCAGCTCCTCCTTCAGCTCCCTCAGTGCGGATGGCAGCGGCTCCTCTCCGGAGGGAATATGTCCGGCGGAAGATGTATCGTAAAGCCCGGGGAAGGACTCTTTTCGGAGGCTCCTCTTCTGCAGAAGCACATCGTATCCGCCGGCCTTCTTTCTCACGATCCAGACATGTGCCGTCCGGTGCAGGATGCCGTCCCTGTGCGCAGTCTCTCTGCTTACCGTTTTCCCTGTCGGGATTCCGTCTTCATTACAGATATCCAGAATTTCCATCGTCATTCACCGCCTCCGGTGTCATTTCCTGTGACCTGAAAAAGCTGCCTCTGCATTATCCGCAGAAGCAGTCGTTTTTTTGATGTAAGGGCTGTATAAATCAGACGATCTGACTCTTTATTCGGAATACTTGAGAGACTCCGCCAGATCCTTATTCTGATTCTCCGTATCACCGAGTGCCGCATAAATCTGGGCTCTCTGATAATAGCTCTGTGTCAGTTCATAGCCGTTGTCGATGCAGACGGTGTAGTCCGCCAGCGCGTTCTCCAGATTGCCGATGGCGCCTTCGCACACGGCCCTGTAGTAATAGGCGCCCAGATTGCTGACCTCTGCTGCCTCTGTTTCCACGGGTTCCGCCACGCTCTCCACAATGCTCTCGGCTCCGGAAGCTGCCCGGCCGTCCTTGATATAGGCCGTAAACGTTGCGGCCGCGGTCTCGTAGTCTTCCAGCTGCATCTGGCAGATGGCCAGATTATAAGTGGCGTTTCATAGAGATCCTCCTCCAAAAACATAGTCCTTTAAGGATTTTTCGAAAACTGAATTTCGCAAACAAAAACCCTTCTTATTTTACCAATTAATGAAACATTATTCAATTGGTTTCCACGGTAACCGTTCTTTTCGTATCCGCCTTTCCTTCCCAGGTGAAGCCCTCCGGGAATGTCATGTTCTCCCCGTCCCAGTGGATTTCAATCCTGTCAAGCAGGAACGTACGCAGGAACATATCCTGCACCTCATACTCCAGATAATAAATGCCCGGGGGAAGCGGAATCTCTTCCACTTTCAGAGACCGGTACATGGTCTGCATTTCTCCGATCTGGTAAGACTCCCGTTCGTCGAGCGTGCCGTCATCGATCGGGTAAAGCAGCCTGTAATCCCGGCCGTCAAGCATGGCCAGCGGTGTCACGCTCCGGTTCATCAGCTCGTTATCCTCTTCGTAGCCCTGCCATACGCCGAAAATCTCGTATTCGTTGAAAGTCCGTTCTCCTTCTTCCGAGCAGTCAATCTTTCGCCCGCAGCGGAAAACATATTTCTTTGAGTCAATCTGTACCGGGATGTGGAGGAATTCAGTCCCCTGATACGCAAACAGTACATCGGAAGCGATTCCGTACTCCTCCGCGATCTCGGCGAAGGAATACAGATCGTGCGCCATGCTGCTCATCAGCTGAGAGCCTATACTTTCCACGAAGCTCCGGACATTCTCACCGGCATTCAGATGGCAGAAGACGGGAAACGTCTTAACCATCATCGTCACGGAACGACTTGTGCGCGAATCACTTCTCCCGTTGTAGACTGTCGTGTAAAGCGCTTCCTTCTTTCCGGTAAAACGGCCCAGCACGAAGGCGAAAACAGCGTTGAAAAATGCGTTGGCCGACAGCTCATAGCCGGTATAGGATTCCTTGTTCAGTGCCCGGAGCTCATAGGCGTCATTCACGTCCTGAATAAACACGGCCGTACTGGTGCCGTCGCTCACGATGTGATGGAAATCCAGGAACAGCCACGGCACTTCCCTCTCTGTTTTTTTCGATCGTCATCCTTAATCTCCTCCCATTTCACACGAGACAGTTGCCTGTCTGATATTTCTGATGCTATCCCAATTGTCTGAACTTTTCAACGTTTTTACAACACTGAAAGATAAATATTATTTGTGCCCCCCGCACCCGCAAAAAGGCCCCCGCAGGGGCTCATTGTTTTGTTGTAGCTGTATCTTAGCAGGCCGATCTTTGCAAATACATGTGCAATTTTCATTATCATTCATAATATCTGTACTCTGTTATTATTGCATAAATCATCTGTTTCTGATTTGTTCAAAACATAGAAATCCCAATAATGAATTGACAGAAACCCTTTATCTGCTATATTTATAAATAGAGTTTATAAATACCATTTAATATATTGGAGGGATGCAGAAAATGGCAAAGAACATGTTCAGAACAATCTTCGGCCGCAACCTGGTAGGCGAACTCAAAAACATCGTACAGCGGCCATATCTTGTCGTCACAATGGAAGATATCTGGGATCTCTTTAAAGACCAGTTCGATGAAGATTGCATTGTTCATTTTGTAAAAACTCTCGAATATGATGAAATCCTCAAAAACATCGAGCAGCTGCCGCATTTTGAGAGCGTCATAGGAATGGGCGGCGGACAGGCTGTCGACTACGCGAAAATGGTCTCCTGGAAAAAGCATCTGCCGCTTTATCAGGTACCGACATCCATCGCGACAAACGCAGTCTTCGGCCATCGGGCCGGCGTCCGTTTTAACAGCATCGTCAGATACGTCGGATTTACGGAACCTGTCGCCGTCTACGTTGATTATGATGTGATCCAGAATGGTCCCCGCGCACTGAACCGCAGCGGTGTCTGCGATGTTCTCTGCTACAACAATTCCATCTTCGACTGGAAATATGCGGCAGATCACGGAAAATGCGAAGAGAAATGGCCGTTTGACCAGGAAATGGCGGACGAAGTAAACGAAGTCAAGAACCTGATCATCGATAATCTCGATGAAATCTACAACATGACGGAGAAAGGCATCCGCACTCTGACATACGGGCTCAACTGGGGCGGCTCCGCATTCCATAACAACGGTTGGAATCCCCGTCCGATCGAAGGAAGCGACCACTTCCTGTTCTACACCCTTGAGTACATGACAAAGAAAAAATTCATCCATGGCCAGCCCGTCTGTCTGGGTATTTTCGTCGGGTCAGCCATGGGCGGAAACGATCCGGACGGAATTCTCGATATCATCCACAGAGCCGGTGTCGAAATCAGGCCCGAAGGCATGGGGCTCACCTGGGACGACGTCTTTGCCGCAATTAAGTATGAAAAGGAATTTCTCGAGAGCCACGGTTACTGGTATACCGTCGTAAATGATTTTGAAGTGACCGATGAATTCTGTCAGATGATCAAAGATAAAGTGATTGCAAAATACGGTGAATGGAACGCATAAATACATTCCCGTCTGCTTCGGAAAACATTCGAATCGAACACACCGCATATCGGAAATGCCGGACAAAAACATCTTAAAAAGGAGGAAAACATGAGAAAACAGATCAGGCGAATCACCGCTCTCACACTGACATCAGTCATGGCTGCCGGGCTTGCAGGAAGCAGTATAACAGCCGCAGATGACGGGGCAAAGAAATTTGCCGGCACAACACTGTATATGATTGCCGAACAGCAGACACCGACTGAATCCCTGAAAAAACAGCTTGAAAACTTCGAAACAATGACCGGCATCAAAGTCGAGCTGGAGATGGCCCCGCTTGATGACGTGATCCAGAAAGAAACCCTTGCCTTCCAGAGCAAATCCGGAGCATACGACATTGTCGCGGCTCCTTACCAGTTCCTCGGCAACATGGTTGAAAACCAGTATATCCAACCTCTTGAACCTTTCATGAATGACGAATCACTGGCTGTGATTGATGGCTATGATTCCTCCGACATCATCGAAGGCATGTGGAAAGCATCAGGGGAATGGGACGGACAACTCTACGGCGTTCCGGCGAACTCCTGCATCATGTTTATGACATACCGCAAAGATCTCTTCGAAAATGCGGAAGAACAGGCCGCCTTTAAGGAGAAGTACGGATACGATCTGGAAGTGCCCAAGGACTGGAAGACCTATAGAGACATTGCCGAGTTCTTTACCAGGAGCAAAGGCAGCACACTGGCGGGAGAAACACTGAGCAGAGATTTCTACGGTGTCTCCATGATGGGCAAACGTCATGACGCCGTTACCTGCGAGTGGCTGAATTACGCCTGGTCCTTCGGCGGAGGCGTTTTTGATGAAGACGGAAATATCGCCATCAACAGCGATGCTTCTGTCGAAGCACTTGAATACTTCGTCGATCTCAGCCAGTTTGCTCCTCCCGGAGTCACATCAAAGACATGGGATGAACAGACGACGGAAATCCAGCAGAGCATCGCCGCCATGGCCATCATGTTCAACGACTGCGCGCCCGCGTGCGAGGATCCGGACAGTTCTCTTGTGGCCGGCAAGCTCGGATACAGCACGATTCCGGTCGGTGTGACGCCGGCTGATCATTATGGCGCATGGGGCTACTATATTCCGTCAGATTCCCCGAACCCGGAAGCGGCCTATGTCTTCCTCGAGTGGTTCAATACGCCGGATGTACAGAAACAGATCGCTCTGGACGGCGGATTCCCGAATCTGACATCCATCTACAATGACCCCGATCTGGAAGCGCTGCCCTACTGGGAAGCAAGCATGGAAGCCTATGAAATCAGCACGACAAGGCCGAGAATCCCGCAGTGGAACCAGATGAATGAAGCACTTATGCTGCAGCTTTCCAACTGTCTTGCGGGACAGGAAACGCCAAAGGACGCCCTGGACAATGCAGCAAAAGAATTTGAGACGATTCTTGAAGGCAAACTTCCTGTTACATATCAGTAATCCACCCTGTACATATGATACTGCCGGAAGGGGGACAGAGATGTTCTCCGTCCCCCTTCCTCAATTCCGCTGCCTTCATCAGACAGTATGATAAACAGAGGGAAAGATCGTGAAAAGAAAGAAGAAGCTATCAGACAACTCATCTCTGGCGCTGAGGTTCCATCTTCCGACATTTATAACACTGACTTTTGTAGCGCTGATTCCGTTGATTTACACACTGCGTCTCAGTTTTTATGATTTTAAGCTGTCCGAAGCAGGAAGTGCAAACCGTTTTGTCGGACTTGCCAATTATATCCGGCTCTTCCGGGACCCGGACTTCTACAATTCCGTCAGCAAAACATTTATCTTCATGTTTTTTGCAGTACTCTTTGAAGTGATCATAGGCATTCTTCTTGCCCTGGCACTGAATGCCATTCCGAAAGTAAAAAAGCTTTTCACTTCCCTGACACTGATTCCGATGATGGTCGCACCGCTTGTCATCGGCTTAATGTACAGTTTCTACATCAACCCGCAGTTCGGTCTTTACACATGGCTCGTTGACACGCTGCGGCTTCCCCTTCCCACGAATCTGACAGGTGATTCCTTCCATTCCATGATCATCGTGGTCATTATGGACATCTGGGAGTGGGCCCCGTATATGGGCCTGGTATTCCTCGCCGGACTGCAGTCCATTGATGCACAGTGCTATGAAGCAGCCAAGGTAGACGGTGCCAGCAATACTCAGATCTTCTGGTCCGTCACGCTCCCCCTTATGCGTCCCGTCATTACGGTCGCCGTCCTGCTCCGTGCCATGGAAACCTTTAAGGAATTTGATAAGCCATATATACTCACCGGCGGCGGTCCGGGAAATGCAACCGAAGTCATTGACTTGTATACCTACCGGCAGGCGTTCGTACAGTTCAAGTTCAGCTATGCCGCCGCGATCTGCATAATCCTGTTCATAGTGCTGTTCCTTTGCGGAATGGTTTATCAGAGAGTTGCCATGCAGGGAGATGATTGATATGAATAAAAAATTAAAATACGGATTGCTGTATGCCGGATTAACAATTTTCCTGTTTATCGTACTTATGCCATATATCTGGCTGATTCTGACGTCTTTCAAGACCAGAGTCGATGCGTTCGCAATTCCGCCGAAGATCTTTTTCAAGGGAACCCTCAGCAATTATTACGAAGCTTTTATCACAAAGGGAATGCTTCATAACCTCATAAACAGTATCATCGTCATGATCGCCACCGTCGTGATCAGCATGATCCTGGGGCTTCCGTCAGCATACGCCTTCTCGAGATTTCCGTCGCGGGGTGACCGGCTTCTCTCGAACTATCTTCTCGGAACGAGATTCACTCCCGTGGTTGTCCTTGCTCTTCCTCTGTATCTGATGATGAGCAGGATGGGACTCCTGAACACTTACGTCGGTATCATTATCGCCCATGTCGCCTTCAATCTTCCCTTCGTCGTATGGATGATGCGAGGATTTTACGATGCCATTCCCAAAGAGATTGACGAAGCGGCAAGGGTGGATGGTCTGGGCTGGTTCCACATCTTCCTTTCCATCGATACGCCGCTTGCCAGAAGCGGTGTGGCGGCAACCGCCGTGTTCTGTGCCATCAACTCCTGGAACGAATTCCTGATGGCGCTGATCCTGACCGGCAGAAACACCACGACCATGCCGGTGGCCATCCCCGGCCTTCTGACGCCCCAGGGAACAATCTGGGGACAGATTTCAGCGGTAGGCACCGTCATCACCATTCCCGTTCTGGTATTTGCGATCCTGGTGCAGAAGCACATGATCTCCGGCATGACGATGGGCGCCGTAAAATAAAATTCAAAGATTCCCGATTACCTTGTGGAGGCAAATCAGCAATGAAACTCCTTCTGACAAAAGATTACGCAGAGCTGAGCCGCAGGGCTGCCCTGATCATCGCCGGGCAGATTCTTGTCAGACCTGATTCAGTTCTGGGGCTCGCTACCGGAAGTACCCCGCTTGGCACTTACGAAATGCTGGTGCAGATGTACGAAGCCGGCATTCTCGATTTCTCATCGGTCCGGACTTTCAACCTCGATGAATACCGCGGTCTCTCTGCAGAAGATCCTCAGGGATACGCCTGGTACATGCAGCATACGCTTTTTTCAAAAATCAATATCCCGGCTTCTGCCGTCCATATCGAGGACGCTCTTGAAGCAGACGCAGACAAAGCCTGCAGAGAATATGAAAAGAAAATCCGGGATGCCGGAGGAATCGATCTCCAGCTTCTCGGACTCGGAGAGAACGGACACATCGGCTTTAACGAACCGGACAGCTCTTTCTCGGACAGCTGCAGATGTGTGGATCTCTCTGAAAGTACAATCACCGCAAACAGCAGATTCTTCGCATCAAGAGAGGATGTGCCCCGTCAGGCCTATACGATGGGGATCGGCTCAATCATGCGGGCCAGAAAGCTGCTCCTTCTCGTAAGCGGAGAGAAAAAAGCCGGTGCGCTGTGGCAGCTGCTGACCGGACCGGTCTGCCCGGAACTGCCCGCTTCTATCCTGCGAATGCATCCGGACGTGACTGTAATCGCAGAAAAAAGCCTGTTGAAAGGAAAGGATATCAGTGATGAATACAATTGAAAAAGACAGAGCCTATCTTGTGCAATGCTATACGACGGATCCTGTCGTATTTACTCACGGAAAAGGCGTCTGTCTCTATGATGAAAACGGAAAAGAATATCTGGATTTTTCGGGTCAGTTTTCTTCCGACAGCCTGGGCCACGGAAATGAAGAGATGATTCAGGCGATCACGGACCAGATGAGAAAAATCACAAATGTCACCTCCTGCTTTCCGACAGAGGAAAGAGCCTCCCTTGCGGAAAAAATGGTGGCGATTACACCGGACGGACTGGATTATGTGATGTTCGGATGTACCGGGTCGGATGCGAACGAATTTGCGCTGAAAGCAGCCAAATACTATCAGGGAGGCGGTAAAATCATCTCCTTCCGCAGAGGATTTCACGGATCCACAGCGGGTTCCGCAGCCGCAACCGGCAAATCCGAAACGATTCAGGAGAGTGCAAGTATATCGGAATTACTCCCGGGCGGTTTCGTCCATTCCGCTGCACCCTACTGTTACCGGTGCGATTTCGGCAGGACACAGGGAGAGTGCGGAATGGAATGTCTGCACTACCTTGAGCAGACAATTCTTCAGGAAGGCGGCGAAAAAGTCGCTGCCATCATCACGGAACCCGTTTTTGCGGCAGGCGGTGTCATCGTACCGCCCAAAGGGTTCTTAAAAGGGGTCAGGGAACTGTGTGACAAATATCATATCCTCCTGATTTTCGACGAAGTCGTCACGGGGCTCGGACAGACAGGCACCATGTTCGCCTGCGAATACGAAGGCGTGACACCCGATATTCTGGTCACCGGAAAAGCGCTGACCAGCGGATACATTCCCGGTTCCGCAGTTGTCATGCGCAGGGAAATCGGGGAGGCCATGAGCAAGATCTCTCTCCACGGTCACACCCATTCCTGTTATCCGCTGGCCATGAGAGCTGCTCTGAAGAACATTGAAATCATTGAGAGAGACAACCTTGTCGAGAACAGCCGGATCGTCGGAGACTATCTGCATCAGAAGCTTCTGGAACTGAAAAATGAATTTCCGGAAATCGGAGATGTGCGCGGACGCGGACTTCTCCAGGGCTTTGAACTCACGGATCAGGAAAACGGAAAGGATAAGTGGACGCTCGGACAGATACTCTACAAAACAATGCTTGAAAACGGTCTGGTCACAGAACTGGAAAGCAGAAAAAATCTGGGCAATGTCGTCGTCGTCCTTCATCCCGCTCTGATCGTGACCGAGCAGGATATAGACCGCGCTGCCGCCGTGATCCGTGATTCCCTGAAAGCCTGTCAATAATCGTCTCCGCCGGCACCGGGTCTTCCGTTTCCTTATCCTGATTAAAAGAATTTCTTCAGCGGGATACTGATTTTGTTTTTGCAGGGCCCCAAAATATACTACAATAGTAAAACAGACGTCTTCACGCAGGAGGAAAAAAATGTCATCAAGCAGCAGAAAATCCGACAAAACCCAGCTGACATTAAACGATATCCGTTATAACAATACCGTACACCTTTTTACGGATATTGTCAGTGCGTCGGAAATCACCAGAAATGATCTGGCTGCCAAAAACGGAATCAGCCTGATGACGGTAAAGAAAATCGTTGATGATCTGTTAAAAATGGGTCTTGTTGAAGAACACCAGCAGGAATCGTCGATCGGCAGAAAGCCCATGGCACTGCGGGTCAGTTCCCGGTACGGGAATATTGTCTGCCTGAATTTTTCAACATTACATAAAATCCGGTTTATCATCTACGACATCTCCGGCCAGATACTGGAAGAAGGCAGCGCCGGATGCAAAGACCGGAATCAGACAATTCACGAGACCATAAGTGATTCAATCGAGCAGATCCGGACCAGGCTGCAGCAGATCCGGACCGAAACCATCGGTGTCGCGGTATTTCTGCCCGGAGTCTATTACCCGGGGGACGATATCATTAAATTCGCGATGTTCGAGGAACTGAATGATCTGCATATCAAAACCATACTCCGTGAAGAATTCCGCACGGCAAATGTCCAGATCATTCACGATACCCTTGCATCCGCCGGCTCGGAATACAAAACCCATACGACGGGAAACGACAGCCAGTTTTACCTGTATTGCGGCGACGGCGTCGGCGGCTGCTTCACAAATAAAGACGGAAACCCGGTACTGGGAGAAAACCTGCTGGCCGGAGAAGTCGGAAATCTGATTGTTTTCATGCGGAACGACGGGACCCCCGTACGGCTCGAGGAGCTGGTTTCCATAGAGAAGATCAAAGAGAAGCTGCCTTCTCCATACTGTGAAATGGATTTTGACCAGGTCGTAAAAGAATACGGCAAACATACCGCCGTCACACAGACTCTCGACGAAGCGTCCCAGGCCGCGGCGCTGGCATTATATAACCTGGTCTGGATATATAATCCTGCCAGAATTATTGTTGACAGTTATTGTAAAGAATATGCCGACCTGATCATCTGCAGGGCAATCGCCTTTTTCCGTGAACATTTTGATGAATCATTCCTGCAGAACGTGGAAATTAAAAGAGCCCTTTCCGAAGAGTATCACACGATGTATGGCTGCATGACTTATGTGAGGGACAGATGGATCAGACAGGCTGTCGTAACAGAAGACAACCTCTTCGGGGTTCGGGGCTGAATTGAAAGAAGGGATAACTTGAGAAATATAACGATTGGTCTGGACATAGGAGGGACAAATCTGCGCATTGGCGCCGTCACCCGGGATCATCAGGTGCTGACCAGAAAAATCATCGGCAGCGATTCCATATCCAAAGCGGCAGACCCGATTGATGAACTGTCCCGGTTGATTGAACAGTTTATTGCAGAAAATCATTACGAGAATATCAAAGCGGTTTCACTCGGTCTTCCCTCCTCTGTCGCAAACGATAATGAAACTGTCATCTGCACGACAAACATGAAAAACCGTTCGGGACAACCGATTTTTCAGAATACAAATGTTGCCGGTTATCTCAGGGACAGACTGAAGCTGCCGGTTTATGTAAATAATGACACCAGCAATATTCTTCTTTATGACATCAGCAGCAACGGCCTTCAGAACCGGAAAGTTGTCATCGGGATCTACATCGGAACCGGTGTCGGCGCCTCGGTCCTGATTGACGGAAAGCTCCTGAAAGGAGCCAACGGCGCGGCTCTCGATCTCGGACATATCCCATACTTCCGGGGCACCGAGCCATGCTCCTGCTCGAAACACGGATGCTGTGAATGTTATGCTTCAGGATGGAAGCTGCAGAAAATCAGAAGCGCCTGCTACCCGGAAGAAGATATTCAGAATCTCTTTGCCAGACACGGATCAGAAGCGCCTCTTCAGGAATTTGTGTACTCGTGTTCGCATGTCTTTTCCGTTATGGCTACGATTTTCAATCCCGATGCCATCATCGCCGGAGGCGGCGTGATCGAAATGGACGGCTTTCCGAGAGAGCAGTTCGAAAAAATGGTCAATGAGAACACCGGCCTGGACGTCATGAAATACGGATTTGATTACATTTATTCAAAACCAAACGCTGACAAAGGCATCGTGGGAGCGGCTATCTTTGCGGACCGCATGATGGCCGGATAATAAACCGAAATCCTCTGAAAAAATATCTCCGGACCCGAAGGGTCCGGAGACATCTCTTTTTAGCGCTCCTGCAGATCAATCTTTTTCAGCAGCTTCGCCGGAACGCCGCCCACGACCGTATTTTCCTCCACGTCTTTTGTGACAACGGCGCCCGCCGCGATCACGGCCCCGTCGCCGATCGTTACGCCTTTGGTAATCACCGCGCCGGACCCGATCCAGACTCTGTTTCCGATATGGATCGGCGCATAATGATTATGCCGGTCGAAAGGATCGAGGTCATGATCAATCGTCGCCAGAATTACATTGTGGCCGATCAGCACATCATCTCCGATATAGACCCCGCCCTGATCCTGGAAGTGGCATCCGGAATTGATGAACACATTCCTGCCGATGTGGATATTTCTGCCAAAATCCGTGTAAAAGGGCGGAAACAGCCTGAATTTGTCATCCAGTTCCTCACCGGTGATCTCCGACATCATGCGGATCACCTCATCGGGCGTATGGTAGCGGTTATTCAGCTCCGCCGTCTGCTTCATGGCCAACTGGGTCTGCTCACTTGAGCATCTGCACATCTCTTCGGTCATTTCTTCACCCCGGCCCGTATTCAGATATTCCAGGACCTTATCCAGCATATTCATCCCCATCTCCTTTTACCCGAGCAGCTCCGCCGTCTTCTCCATGCGCTCCGCCACCTTCACGCCGAAGGGACATCTCGTTTCGCAGCTGCGGCAGCCGATGCACGCCGCTGCCGTCACATCCAGTGACTTGTAGTGCTCTCTCACGCTCTGAGGCACCTCAGCCTGAGACACCGCCAGATCATAAAACTTGTTGACCATGGCGATATCGATATTGACGGGACATGGTCTGCAGTGTCCGCAGTACGTGCACTGTCCGGTATAGGAATGAAGCGGCGCCCCCGCTATAACAGAAGCATAATCCTTCTCCTCGTCAGAAGCGGTCTCATAGGACACTGCCTCATCAACCTGCTCCTTTGTGTCATACCCGCACAGTATCGAAGATACCCCGGGCCTTGTCAGCGCATAGTGAATACACTGTTTAGGTGTAAAGGCCACGCCGAAAGGCGAGGTCTTCGCATCAAAGAGCCTGCCGCCGAAAAAGCCCTTCATCACCGTCATACCGACCTCTTTTTCTTCACACAGACGGTAGAGTTCGGCGCGCTCTTCGTCAATTCCCGCATAATCGGCCTTGTCGTACCCCTCGAACATGGAATCCAGATCTTCGGTGGCCGGCCTCATATCAAAGGCGGGATTAATGGAAAAGAGAAGCATTTCAACAAATCCCGACAAAACGGCCTGCTTTGCGATCTTGGGATTGTGGGTGGAAAGCCCGATATGGCGGATCACCCCTTTCTCATGCATCTGCCGGACATATTTCATAAAATCCGAGTCCTGCATACATGTCTCTTCCCAGTCCTTCTGCGTGTCCACGTAGTGGATCATTCCGAGATCGATATAGTCCGTCTGCATTCTCGCGAGCAGGTCCTCA